>NZ_CAWQJR010000113.1:0-51027 GCF_963894935.1 Xenorhabdus sp. PB61.4 | reverse complement strand
GGGATTATGTGCTGGGTTCGTGCCGTGGCTCAACCAACTACATTCTGAATAGCTGCCTGAGAACAGATGATTCTGGGATTGCAAGAGTATGTTAGGACGCAGTGTGGGTGAGAGGACGGTGGGGATACTACCGTCCTATCGGAAGTTATTATAAAGATAGGCAAGTATTGTAATCATGGTAAAGTGCTATGCATGAAGTCATACAGTTAACCCAATCCTTACCATTCATATACTCGCAAATCGAAGCGTAGGTCTGCATTGATGCTAAAAGCGCAGTGCCTGCCACTAGGCAAAGAAGAAGATATTTTTTCATAGTTATTCTCCGCATCGTTTACAACGTTATCATCACAAAAACTGGTAAATCTAATAAACCCATCACACCGTAACAACAAGCGAATAATTCTTAACAATTGATTACCACTTGAAACTAAAGTCAATATTTCTTTACCCATTCCCTGAGTGGTTAAAGGAATACAGATAACTCATGCTGCCACTTCGTTCTCACCGCGTACCCTACGCATACGGACTGGCGGCATTTTTATTTTCACTGCGCACCGAAAGCGCATCTCAATTGCACCGAACCTAACCCTATCGAAATGAGCCTTCGAGGTTACCAGTTATGGCTGGCGAGCCTTCGGTGGGCTGGTGTCCTATTTCGGCGAAGGTTCATTTCATAGAGCAGGTAATACGCATGCGTAACATCATTCCATTTGAGTATGACGGTCATGAGGCATTAGTTTTACTCGCGCCGGGTTATCGCCGTCTGTCGGTATTAGCTATGACATGTCTCCTTTTCATCGAGCGTACTGACCGAATCAAAAATAACCCATGCCCCTGAGAATAACAGGTCATTATCAGCAACATCCGCTGTAGGCAGACAAAGTGATGTGACAGCCGGAGAGACGGCAAATTCTGAACAGGTAGTTAAATAGACTGAAAACGAATCACATAGCGGAGAACGCAATGAGCGCAGAACCTTACATCAATACAGGTAATTTATCAGAAGATGAAGTAGCGGCATGGTTAAGCAGATTAGCAAAAGGCCGTGGACATATCGATTTTATATGGGGGCATAAACTGGAGCAGAAAATGCTTCCTGCTATTGGTCATGCACAAGAAGCATTAAACATGATTGAAGCTAAATTATCTGCCCTGCAATCCGGTGAATTTCGTCAATCGGAAACTCTGACCAGTAATATTCAGAAAGATATCGATGTTTTGAAGCCACTTGCGGCCACGTTGCTATTGTATTTGACTCATGCAACTGAGTATCTTGATCAAGTTCAGCAATTATCTCAGCAGCGCGTCCAGAAAACTGATACTGATGAATCAGGTCATGAAAAAGAATAATGATGTGCTTTAGTTCATATTGCTCAACGTGAATAAGAGGAATATTGAATAGTTTATTCATCGCATGATAAAGCGCTTTCTTTTGAGTAAGAGGCTCATCAAGGGTGGCGTTATCTCTGCGATACATTTCAAGATAGACAGCTAAGCGATATAGCTGATTGAGTCTTCTTATCATTTTGAGCCGAGCGAACTCAGTCAGGTCATCCTTATCAGCGTAATGGGTTAAATGGATTTTTTCTTCAATAAGCAGTTTTAGCTTTTTCCAGCAACAATGACTCATATGAATTATCTCTTTGTTATTTGATGTGAAAATAATCAAGATACAATTTCCATTAATACTGTTTAAGTAATGATTTTATTTAAATGACTATTTATAGAGCGGAATCACAGGTTATCTGAATACTGATAATTTGGAGGATACATCATGCCACCCCGCATCCCCCGAGCTTGCCGTAAGCAGGGTTGTCCCAAGACGACAACAGATCGCAGCGGCTACTGTCCTGACCATCTGCATACCGGCTGGCAGGCTCACCAACGAGGCAAGAGCCGACATGCTCGCGGTTATGGCAGTTCATGGGACAAACTCAGAGCCACTATCAAGCAACGGGATAAGCACCTGTGTCAGTCCTGCCTACGACAGGGACGAGCGACGACAGGCACCACAGTAGACCACATTAAACCCAAGGCGCAGGGTGGGACGGATGCGTTATCAAATTTGCAATTGTTATGTGAAGCCTGCCATAGCCGTAAGACAGCAACCGAACGCCTGAGAGAGTCACTCGAAGACAGGTAACTCATCCTCACGTGTGAATATATCGGATGGCATTATCTCAATGGAACAATGGTCGGATAATTTAATTTTCAACTGAAACCATTACCGCTGTCATGGTCACATAGGGGAGGGGGAGGTGAAATCGCTACCCCTCTCGTGCCTTGAGGACCGCCGCCTAAGGGCTTTTTTTATACCCGCGAAAAATGAAATTTAAATCGGTGGTTTATAAGGACTATTTTCTCTGTTTTTTCACTTCAGGAGGTTCTGAGTATGGCTGGAACGGCGGGCAGATCAGGTCGTCGCCCGAAGCCGACGGCACGAAAAGAACTGGCCGGCAATCCGGGTAAGCGCAAATTGAACCGGGATGAACCGGCGTTTACCCCGTTGACAGGCGTATCACCGCCTGATTGGTTTGTTGAGCACGAGATGCCGTTGGCGGTGGTGATGTGGGAGTTGACCAGCAAAGAGCTGTGCGCACAAGGATTGCTGTGCGTCACCGATTTGACGGTACTGGAACGTTGGTGTGTCGCCTACCAGTTCTGGCGTCGGGCGGTGATCAATATTGCCCGGCAGGGGAACACGGTCATAGGGGCAACAGGTGGCCCCATCAAAAACCCCGAGCTGACCGCCAAAAGGGAGCAGCAGTCTGAAATGGATACGACCGGTTCCATGCTGGGATTAGACCCGAGCAGTCGTCAGCGTCTGATTGGGGCCGCCGGACAGGCTAAAACGGACAATCCGTTTATGAGGATAATTTCATCATGAGCCGCAAATCTTACCTGAATGTCAATGCCGCGAACCAGTACGCCCGGGATGTAGTCCGGGGCAAGATTGAGGCGGGTCGTTATGTTAAAGAGGCCTGTCAGCGCCATCTGGATGATTTAAGTCAGGAAAAGGTTAAGGCCTTTAAGTACCGGTTCGATAAGGATTTAGCGGAGCAGGCGGCGAAGTTTATTCAGTTATTGCCCCACACAAAAGGGGAATGGGCATTTAAACGGATGCCCATCACGCTGGAGTCGTGGCAGTTATTTATTGTCTGCTCGGCGTTTGGTTGGGTGCATAAGGGCAGTCGGTTACGCCGCTTTCGGGAAGTGTATACCGAAATCCCCCGTAAAAATGGTAAATCCGCCATTTCAGCCGGCGTCGCCCTCTATTGCTTTACCTGCGATGACGAGTTCGGCGCGGAAGTCTATTCCGGTGCGACGACGGAGAAACAGGCATGGGAAGTATTCCGGCCTGCCCGACTCATGTGTAAACGCACACCGATGCTGACGGAAGCATTCGGTATTGAAGTGAATGCCTCCAACCTGAACCGTCCGGCAGACGGAGCACGACTGGAGCCCCTGATTGGCAATCCCGGTGACGGGCAGTCTCCCAGTTGTGCGATTGTGGATGAATACCATGAACATGATACCGACGACCTCTACACCACTATGCTTACCGGGATGGGGGCACGGCGACAGCCGCTGATGTGGGCGATCACCACCGCAGGTTACAACATTGAAGGTCCTTGTTATGACAAGCGGCGCGAGGTGATTGAAATGCTGTCCGGCAATGTGCCTAATGATGAGCTGTTCGGCGTGATCTACACCGTGGATGAAGGGGATGACTGGACCTCCCCGGATGTGTTACGTAAGGCCAACCCCAATATGGGCGTGTCAGTCTATGCGGATTTCCTGCTGAGCCAGCAACAGCGCGCGATGAATAATCCCCGGCTTGCCAGTGTCTTTAAGACGAAGCACCTCAATATCTGGGTTTCTGCCCGTGAAGCGTATTTCAATATGGTGAGCTGGAAACAGTGCGAAGATACCACGTTGACATTGGAACAATTTGAGGGTCAACCCTGTTTTCTGGCCTTTGACCTCGCCCGCAAGCTGGATATGAACAGCATGGCGCGATTGTTTGTCCGTGACATCGACGGCAAGCGGCATTTTTACAGTATTGCCCCGCGTTTCTGGGTGCCGTATGACACGGTGTACAGCGTAGAGCAGAATGAGAACCGCCGCACTGCTGAGCGTTTTCAGAAGTGGGTGGGCATGGATCTGCTGACCGTCACAGAAGGGGCGGAAGTGGATTACCGCTATATTCTGGAAGAAGCGAAAACCGCCTGTCACCTGAACCCCGTCAGTGAAGCGCCGATTGACCCCTTCGGTGCGACGGGGCTGTCCCATGCACTGGCCGATGAAGGGATTAACCCGATCATTATTACCCAGAACTTCACCCAAATGAGTGACCCGATGAAGGAGCTGGAAGCCGCTATCCAGTCCGGGCGTTTTCACCACGATGGTAACCCGATTATGTCGTGGTGTATCGGTAATGTGGTGGGAAAAACGATGGGCGGGAACGATGACATTGTGCGTCCCATTAAGGAACAAAAGGACGGCAAAATCGATGGGGCGGTCGCGCTGATTATGGCGATGGGGCGGGCTATTTTACATGATGAACCTGATTTTCTGTCTAACCTCGACCCGGACGATCTCTTAATGCTATGAAAAATTTACTGATAGATATCACTGCCCTGACGGGGGTCGGGGCGGTGCTGACCGGCTGTTACCTGAAATACGGATTAGCGAATACCCTGATTATCGGCGGTAGCCTGTTGATCGGTTACGCGCTGGCGGTTGTCCGCAGGAGGCCCCATGTTACTTGATGCGCTGTTTCGCAGTGAACCGCTGGAAAATCCGCAAATACCGCTGACGGTGGAGTCGGCAGAGCATGATGGCCTGTTCCGTGCCGATGTCTATGTCAGCCCGGAAACCTCCATGAAACTGGCGGCGGTGTATGCCTGTATTTATGTGTTGTCCTCCTCGGTGGCGCAGATGCCGGTGCATGTGATGCGCAAGACCGGTAAATCGGTTGAGATGGCGCGGGAGCACCCGGTGTTTTATCTCCTGCATGACGAACCGAACGACTGGCAGACCAGTTACAAATGGCGTGAGCTGAAACAGCGCCACATCCTCGGCTGGGGCAATGGCTATACGTGGGTCAAACGTAACCGGAAGGGCGAAGTGACTACGATGGAAGCCTGTATGCCGTGGCAAACCACGCTGTTAAAGACCGGCGGACGCTACACCTACGGGGTCTATAACGAAGAGGGTAATTTTGCCATCAGTCCCGACGACATGATCCATATCCGGGCACTGGGGAATAACCAGAAAATGGGCTTAAGCCCCATCCTGCAACATGCGGAAACCATCGGCATGGGCATGAGCGGGCAGAAATACACCAGTGCTTTTTTTGGCGGTAATGCCCGTCCTGCCGGGATTGTCTCTGTGAAAGGGGAAATCAATGATAAGGGCTGGGAACGACTTAAACTGATGTGGCGTAAAGCGGCGGCGGCCCTGCGCAGTGAAGAAAACAAGACCATGCTGCTGCCGGCAGAGCTGGATTACAAAGCCCTGACCGTCTCGCCGGTGGATGCGCAGCTGATTGACATGATGAAGCTCAACCGCTCCATGATTGCCGGGCTGTTCAACGTACCTGCCCATATGATTAACGACCTTGAAAAAGCCACGTTTTCCAATATCAGCAATCAGGCCATTCAGTTTGTCCGGCATACCGTGATGCCGTGGGTGGTGAACTGGGAGCAGGAGCTGAACCGCCGGTTATTTACCCGGCAGGAGCGGATGGCCGGTTTTTATGTCCGCTTTAATCTGGCGGGATTACTGCGCGGCACCCCACAGGAGCGTGCCCAGTTCTACCATTTTGCCATCACTGATGGCTGGATGAGCCGCAACGAGGCGCGGGCCTTTGAAGATATGAACCCGGTTGACGGGCTGGATGACATGCTGGTCAGTGTCAATGCCGCCAATCCCATTGTTAACTCTCAACCGCCTGAACAGGAGGATCAAACCGATGTGTGAGCGAGAAATGCGCTGTTACCCCGGTGAAGTGCGCACGGAAACCCCGGAGAACCAGCCGACCCGCATTGTCGGTTACGGCTCGGTGTTTAACAGTCGCTCAGAACCCCTTTGGGGCTTTCGCGAAATCATCAAGCCCGGCGCCTTTGATGAAGTGCTCAACGATGATGTGCGTGGGTTATTTAATCATGACCCCAATTTTATTCTGGGGCGCAGTACGGCGGGCACTCTCACGTTGACCGTGGATGAACGTGGCCTGCAATACAGCATTCAGGCCCCCGATAATCAGACCATCCGGGATCTGGTGCTGGCTCCCTTGCAGCGGGGCGATATTACCCAGTCGTCCTTTGCTTTCCGGGTCGCCCGGGACGGTGAACATTGGTACGAAGACGACGAAGGGATTGTTATCCGGGAAATTCACCGTTTCTCCCGGCTCTACGATGTCAGTCCCGTGACTTACCCGGCGTATCAGGAGGCGGATTCCGCCGTACGCTCTTTGAATCAGTGGAAAGAGGCCCGGGACAGTGGCGCTTTCCGGCAGGCTATCAACCAAAAACAGGCGCGTGAGCGCATGCTGACTTTACTGAATATTTAGGACGGGATCATGAAATTGCATGAACTGAAACAACGCCGTAACACGATTGCGGCTGAAATGCGTACCCTGCATGACACCATCGGGGATAAAGCTTGGACTGACGAGCAGCGCACCGAATGGAACAAGGCAAAAACCGAACTGGACGGCATTGATGCGCACATTCAGCGCGAGGAATCCCTGCGCAGTCTGGATCAACAACTGGTGGACAACACCGAACCCGAGCAGCGTCAACAGCCCGAAGCCGAGCAACAGGCGCGTCGGGCGGCGGCCTTTGATAAGTTCCTGCGTCACGGGCTGGGGGAAATGACGACGGAAGAGCGTCAGGCGCTGCGTGAGTTGCGGGCACAGGGGACGACCCCGGACGAGAAAGGCGGCTACACCGTGCCAACGCAGATGTTAAACAAAGTGGTGGAGTCCATGAAAGCCTATGGCGGGATTGCCAGTGTGGCGCAAATTCTCAGCACCTCCACCGGGCAGACCATTGAGTGGTCAACGGCGGATGGCACGGCAGAAGAAGGCGAACTGCTGGGTGAAAACACCGCCGCCAAAGAAGAAGACACTGAGTTCGGTACCGCGTCTCTCGGGGCGAAAAAGCTGTCGTCCAAAATCATCCGTGTTTCCAACGAGCTGTTGCAGGACTCCGGTATCGATATGGAAGCCTATCTGGCAAAACGGATTGCGGAGCGTATCGGTCGGGGTGAGGCCAAGTATCTGGTGAGGGGCACCGGCACGGGCAGTCCCCAGCAACCCAAAGGACTGGCAGCCTCGGTCACCGGCATGGTGGAAGCGGCGGCTAAATTCAGCTGGAAAGACATGAACGCCCTGAAACACGCGATTGACCCGGCCTACCGTAATGCGGGTACCTTCCGCTGGGCCTTCAATGACAGCACGCTGAAAATCATCACCGAGATGGAAGACGGTCAGAACCGCCCGCTGTGGTTGCCGGAAATTGCCGGTGTCGTCCCTTCGACAATATTAGGTGTGCCGTATGTTATCGATCAGGCGATTGCCGATATGGGACCGGGCAGCAAGTTTATCTACTGCGGTGACTTCAATCGCTTTATTGTGCGCCGTGTGGCCTACATGACCCTGAAACGGCTGGTAGAACGCTATGCCGATTATGATCAGACGGCGTTCCTCGCCTTCCACCGCTTTGACTGCATTCTGGAAGACACCGCCGCGATTAAGGCACTGGTGAGCAAAGGCAGCGCGCCGGCGGCTTAACCGGTCAGGCAAACCATCCCGCCGCCTTGTGCGGTTTTTTTATGCCTGCGATCCGGTGCGGTCGCGGGCTGACAGGAGGTGCTGTGTCTTTTCCCACACTGGAAATTCTTCGGCAGCAATGCCGTCTTGATGAGGAGAACACCGCCGAAGATGATCTACTGAAAACCTATTCCCGTGCTGCTATTAACCGAGTGGAAAGCTACCTGAACCGCCGACTGTATGAAGAAAACGTACCTGCTGACGACCCAGACGGGCTGCTGGTCACCGAAGACGTGACGCTGGCGATCATGCTGACCGTCGGCTACTGGTACGAAAACCGCGAGGCGCAAGCCTTACCCACCGGCTTTAAGGCTTTATTGGAGCCGTACCGTTTTATTCCGCTGTAGGAGCACACCATGAGAGCAGGCGCACTGCGACACCGTATCAAGCTGTTCCGCCCGGTCATTGAGCGGGATGCACTGGGGGCCGAAACCCTGATCCCCCACTATGTGACCACGGTCTGGGCGAAAGCCAAAGCGTTATCGAACCGCAAAACCCGCACCGCTGACCAGCAGCAGGTAATTGAAATACAGGAATTTACCGTCAGACCGCGCAAGGATATTGATATCGACTGGCTGATTGAGCATCAGGGACGGCGGTTTACCGTACGTGCGGTCGATAACAACCGGCCTGACCGCACGATTATCAGCACCGAAGCCGAGGTTCGCCATGATCGAGCTTGATATTCACGCCGATTTAGAACGCCTCACTCAATTACCGGCTTATCCGCTGCTCTTGCCGTCCTCGGTTTCAGAGGGGGTGACCTACCAGCGCATCAGCGATCCGGCCTTTGATACCGGGTTAGCGCCAGCGCCATTGATTGAGGGGCGTTTTCAAATCAGCATCATCACCCAAAATTACACGCAGGCGCTGCAATTGGAGGTTACGCTACGTACGGCATGGGAAGCGATACAACATGGCGTTATCGGTCGTACTCCGGTGCAGTCAGTCACCCGCGGAGCGCTGTTGCAGGAGATGGCGGAAGAAACCAACAACCGCAAGCGCTACCGTATTACCCGTGACTTTATCATTGCTTATACGGAGGCTGACCGATGATTAAGGCTAACGTATCCGGTCTGGCGGAATTAGGGCGTAAATTACAGGAACTGGAGGTCGCGCTCCAGACAAAGATTCTGCGTCAGGCGGGTAAAGCCGCAATGGAAATTGTGCAGGAAGATATGCAGGCTCACGCTGGGTATGACCCGAAGAGTCAAGGGCCGCACCTGCGGGACAATATCAAAATTCGTTCCACTCAATCCACGAAATACCCGGGCGGGGTGATGATCACCGTTGGCCCGACGAAAGCACACCGGATGAAAGCCTTAGCGCAGGAAATGGGCACGATTAAGCAGGTCCCCAATCCCTTTATTCGTCCGGCCTTAGATTACAACAAAACCGCCGTGATGAAGGTGCTGGCGCAGGAAATCCGCGCGGCCTTATCCGGTTACAGTAAATAACCCTGATTGGAGTGAATCATGGCAGAGAGAAAATCCTCACCCGAGTATGCCGTGCTGCCTAAAGGCGCAATAGTGAAGTTTGGCAAGCCCGGTGACAGCGTCGCCCAGATGAAGCCGCTGGAAAACTGTAAGGCACTGGGCGCCACCGGGTTAACCGGCAGCTTTATTGACTGTACGACCCTGATGGATACCAATAAGCAGTTTATTTCCGATATGCCGGAAGGCCCGGAGAAATCACTGGGCTTTATTGATAATCCCGAAGATGCGGATTTTGCCGCTTTTCTGAATGCGGCCCAGAATCATGAGACCGTGCAGCTTTACATTGCCCTGCCGAACAAGCGCACCGCGACGATGGTATTAGCCCTGTCCGGCTGGGAGATGAACGACATTAACGCCCCGGCCAGTGAAGTCATTCAAATCACCGTCAAGGGCAAACAGAATAACCTCGTCTGGGGTACCACCAAAACAGGAGTCACACCATGAAAGCCCTGAAAGCCGCATTACTGACCCCGCGCCCGCATATCAAAGCGGTCGAACTCTTTGGTACCCAAGTGAATCTGCGCCGGATGACGTCGGCTGAGTTACTGACGCTGGAAGAACAGGCGGAAAAACTGAGTCAGGCCGGGGACGGGCGCGAGGCTTCCCGCCTCAATATTCAGATGTTGCTCGATTGTCTGGTTGACGATAAAGGACAGGCGATTGCCGCCAGTGAGTTACCCAGTGCTGAGGCGCTGATGGCGGTGCACGATAACGCCACGATCATTGAAGCCATCCAGATTGTGAAGCGTCATGCTATCGGCACACTGGAGGAGGCCGAAAAAAACTAATCCATTCGCCGACGCTGCACTTTGCCTTTACCCTGGCAGAACAGCTCGGCGAAATAGACCCCTATCGCATCCTGTCGCTACCGGCCTCGACACTTAATGAGTGGCAGGCTTATTACCGACTGAAAAACCGTAAACATTCCGACACGCCGCCGCCTGCCCCTGTTTCCGCCGCTTCTGATACGGTGCAGGCGCAGTGCGAGGATGTCATGAGATTATTAGGTTAACGTATGGCGAATTTATCTAACCTGACGGTCGGCTTACTGGTGAATGCCACCTCATTTAAATCCCAAATTGCCGATGCGTACCGGTATGCCGGGCGGGAATCAGAGCGCTTTGCTGATAAAGCCGCCAGTGACGGGAAAAAGGTCACCAAGACGTACAGTTCGTTAGCGAACCAGATCAAGTCCGTCTCCGGGCAGCTGGCGTTACTGGCGGGCACCGGATTCTCACTGGGCACCATTATTTCCCACACGCGCAAATACGGGCAGGCATTGTCTGATCTGTCTGCCATTACCGGCGCGACCGGCGCACAGCTCAAGAAACTGGACGAAGACGCTCAGCGACTGGGAAGAACAACAGAATTCGGGGCCACCGGTGTTGCGCAGGCCCTGAAACTGATGGCTTCGGCAAAACCGGAGTTACTGAAAAATACCCAGGCACTGACGCAGGCGACAGAGAAAGCCATCACGCTAGCGCAAGCCTCCGGCATTGAGTTACCGGAAGCGACCAAAGCCTTAGCGCTGTCCCTGAATCAGTTCGGTGCGTCAGCGGCGCAGGCTGATCGCTATATCAACGTACTGGCGGCCGGTGCCAAATACGGCGCATCCGAAATCAATGAAACCGCCTTAGCCATCAAGAACGGCGGTACGATGGCCTCACAAGCCGGGATGTCGTTTGAAGAGCTGAATGCCGCGATTCAGGTGTTAGCCAAAGGCGGGATTAAGGGGGCGGAAGCCGGAGTCGCTATCCGTAACGTGGTGCTGGCGCTGGAGAAATCCACCGATAAGAACCTGAAACCGTCGGTCGTGGGCCTGAGTGCCGCGCTGGAGTACCTGAAAAACAAACAGCTATCGACGGCGCAGGCGGCGAAATTGTTCGGGCGGGCTAACCTCAGTGCTGCCTCACAGTTGGTCACCGGACGCCGTGAGCTGGACGAACTCAAACAGTCGCTGACCGGCACGCAGGTGGCCTATGATCAGGCGGCTACCCGGGCGAATAATTTGAGTGCGGATCTGGATGTATTGGGGCGTGCTTTTGAGGGGCTGGCGATTAAAGTCGGCAGCAGTGCTGACGGGCCGTTGCGCTCCGGGGTGCAGAATGTGACCGGCGTCGTGAACAGTCTGTCTGAGAACTTCAATACTGTTGCTATGGTTGCATTACATACACTTATTCCTGTGATGGCGACCAAACTGACTGCTGGATTACGTGAGAACGTCAGTGCATGGCGAGCGACCGAAAAAGCCATGCGGGATACCACCAAGCAGAAGGCTGAAACCGCCCGGCGCACTATTGAGCAGGCGAACGCAACCATTCAACTGACTCAGCGTCAGGGTGAACATATTGAAAGAATGCGAGTAGTGAATGCCCAGCATGGTCTGCTCGTTAACTACTCCAAAGAAGCTAACGCCCTGTACCGGAAGGAAACGGAAGCATTCCGACAAAAAGAACGGGCTACTCGACAACTGGAGGCCGCCAACCGCCGATTGTCTCTCTCATACCGCTCCCTTGCTGTATCAGCAGGCTTGGCGCATGGTGCTTTTTCGTTATTAGGTGGCCCATTCGGCGTGGCAATGCTTGCAGGTTCAGCTATCTATTATTTTCACCAAAGAGCGCAGGAAGCCAGAGAAAGCGCCACCAATCTAACGGACGCGGTACTCGAAACAAAAAATGCCCTGATGCAGCTCTCAAAGGTTGAATTGTCTTCTAAAATTCTGAACTACAGGGATGCACTGGATAAACAAAAGGAAGAAACCGACAAGATATGGCTTGATTTGCAAGGCAAGAAAAACCTTGTCTCTGGGGTTGGATTGGGCGGCTTATGGGCAGATAAAAAGAAAGCACAAGAAGGTGTTGTACACGCAGAGGCGGAATACGAAAAAGCGCGCAAAAAAACGGAATTTCATAAGAAACAACTTGAAGAATCTCAGGCTGCCTTAAAAGCACTTGAGGCGGGCGAAAAGCCCATTCTATCTAAACCCAAACCCGAAGGGGGGAATAACAATCCGTGGACAGGCGGGGACGGCGGTGAAGGTGGCGGCAAAAAGAAGAAAGGCAGCACACAGATCCTGAATCAGTATCAACAATTACGCTTTGATATTGAACGGGCACATACCACCAGTTTAGGCCGCATCCTGCTTAGCGAGCAGGAGACACAAAGAAAACTGGATGAAGTCGCTAAATCCGGTTTAGTCTCGCAAAATGAAATTGAGCGCCTGAAAGCCCTCAATGCAGCAAACCACCAGAAACAGCGACAGGAACTGGCAGAACGCTACGCTCCGGCAAAAGCCCTTATCCGGCAGGAAAGGGACGCGAGCAAAGAGCTGAAAGCCCTGTATGCTGAACGGTTGTTGACTGAACAGGAATATTTTTTAGCCAGAAAAACCCTCCAACAAACCTCAGTGAAAGAGCAGCTGGCAGAACAGGCCAGACAACTTGCTGCGCCCCGACTTGATATGGCCGGTGAGGTTGATCCCGTGACCCAGCTGAAAAATCAACTGACAGAACAAACCGCCCTTTATGAAGCGTATTATCGTAATAATCGCATCAGTAAAGAGCGTTATGAGCAATTGACTACGGCAGCAGGCACGCGTTCGAGAGATGCCCAGCTTGCCGCCGCCAAAGAGCTGTACGGTGCGCAGGGGAATTTTCAGCGGATGCAGATCAATCTGTTAGATGTGGTTGAACAACGGACAAGTAACGCCCTGACCGGGATGCTGACCGGCAGTAAGTCGTTCTCTGAATCAATGCGGGAGCTGTCAGCCTCATTAGCCCAATCGATTATTCAGGACTTGGTACGTATTGCGATGCAGGCACTGATCACCAAAGCCATCTCAGGCTTCTTCGGCGGGGGCGGTATGGCGAATATGGGGACTAATGCCTTAGCTTCCGCCGGGGGCAATATGGGTTCGATTGGTTCCGGTACTACAATCACCCCCGATATCTGGAAAAGCCCCATCATGAATGCGAAAGGCGGGATTTACCAGTCAACCAATCTGAGTCAGTACAGTGGGCAGATTGTCAGTAGTCCGACTTTGTTTGCGTTTGCGAAAGGTGGCGGCGTGATGGGGGAAGCCGGTCCCGAAGCGATCTTACCGTTAAAGCGCGGCTCCGATGGTCGGTTGGGTGTGGAAGCCAGCGGTGGTACCAGTAACCAGACTACCAACCATGTCAACATTGTTATCAATTCCGATGGCAATCACGAAGTGAAAACAACCAGCGGCTTTGAATCCGCCGGGCAGGATATTGCGAAGTTTATCGACCAGCGATTTAAGACACTGCTGCATAAGAGTCTCGGTCAGGGCGGTGAACTCAGTGTGGCGATTAAAGGGGGTAGGCGATGATAAAGACGTTTGATTTTCCCGCCCGGGTCGGTGCGGCAGGGGAATTTGAACCGGTGGTGCGATCTGTTCAGTTCGGTGATGGATACAAACAAACCACCGGTGACGGCATCAATGCGCAGCGGGAAAGCTGGCCGCTGTCGTTTGTGGGTCCCTTGTCGGATATCCAGCCGATTATGGCTTTCTTACGTGAGCATCAGGGTTGGCGCGCCTTTAAGTGGCGTAACCCATTATCTGAGTTAGGGCTGTATCAGGCGGGGAAATTCAATATACAGGCACATGGGGCTTACTTCACGCTGTCCGTGATCTTCACCCGTACTTACCATCCGTAGAGAACACCATTATGACGATAAACACGACACTCCAGCAGCTTGAACCGGGGAGTAAAGTCTTATTGTTTGCCCTTGATGGGTCCGCGTTTGGTGGGCCTGAGCTGTACTTTCATAACCACCCGATAGCGTACACAGAGGCGGAGCTGGACAGTTCAGACAATTTACCTGCTAAATCTATCTGGTGGCAGGGCGTAGAATATAAGCCGTGGCCGGTTGAGGTTAAGGGGCTGGAAATTCAGAGTGATGGCAGTACCGCTTCTCCCGCGTTAAGGGTCGCCAATCTGGATGGCACCATCAGCGCCCTGTGTCTGGCTTACCATAATATGGCGCAGGCACGTATGACTATTCGCATGACCTTCACTCATTATCTGGATGCGCGCAACTTCCCCGAGGGTAACCCGGAGGCTGACCCGACACAGGAAAAAGTAGACGTTTTCTACATTGACAGTAAAACCCATGAAGATAATACCGAGGTGCATTTTGCTCTGTCTTCTCCGGCAGATCTACAAGGGATTCAGATCCCCACCCGTCAAATCCATAGCCTGTGTACATGGTGTATGCGTGGGTTGTATCGCAAATCCCCCTGTAACTACACAGGTAATCGTTATTTTGATGAAGAGGGCAACCCAACGGACGATCCGTCAAAGGATGTGTGCTCAGGGTTATTATCAACGGGATGCGAGCCGCGCCATGGAATAGGTAATCAACTTCCCTTTGGTGGTTTCCCCGGTTCAGCCTTACTGAGAAGGTGAAAATTTTTATTCGTTAAATAAAATCTGATTAATTTCTCATTGCTCTGTATTATCTATTGGTATTATGACTCAAATTAACAGCAGAGGATGAAATATGAAAAAGATATTTTTGTGCTTTATTTTGTGTCTTTCAGGATTTTTATTGACAGGCTGTATATCTGGGCCGGTTGGTGGTAATTCATATGCGCTTCCTGAAAAGCATCAAGAGCGGCCTTTAATATCGACAATCGATTTTAGCAAAGCTGATTACGGCTCTGTACCTAGTAATTATAAGAAATTAGTCAAAGACCAGTTTGAGGCAGCATTAAAAGATCCTGACTCAGCAAAATATTCTAATTGGACACAACCAAGACAAGAAGTAATATTCGAAAATAAATCTCCTGTATTTGGCTATTCATTATGTGTAAATGTGAATGCTAAAAATTCATACGGAGGATATACGGGTAGCCAATTACATTGGATATTTATAAAAAATAACCAAGTAAAAAGAATCCAAAATACAACTCGATTTCCATATAGGATGATTTTTATTGGTCATGAAATTACATGTTAAATTTATAAAATGAAAACTTAGCCCCTTTTGGGGCTTTTTTCGTTATGGAGCCGCTATGCGCCCTCATATTATCCAATCCATCCTAGCACACGCGCAGGCCGACTACCCGAATGAATGTTGCGGACTGGTCATTCAGAACAGCCGCAAGCAACAGTACATTCCCTGCCGTAATACTGCCTCAGTCCCAACAGAACAATTCAGCCTTCACCCGGAGGATTACGCCGCCGCCGAAGATGCCGGAACCATAGTGGCGATTGTGCACAGTCACCCGGATGCGACCACCCAGCCCAGTCAGTTAGACATTGCCCAGTGTGATCTGTCACAACTTCCGTGGGTGATCGTCTCATGGCCGGAAGGGGATATCCGTACGCTGATGCCCATGGAGGGGGTTAAGCCTTTGCTGGAGCGTCCGTTTGTCCACGGCATCTGGGACTGTTACGCCATTGTGCGTGACTGGTATCGACTGGAGCGCAACATTGAATTACCCGATTTTCCCCGGACGGATGGGTGGTGGAACCGGGGCGAAAATCTCTATATGCAGCACTACGCCTCGGCGGGGTTTGTTGAGTGCAACGGTGAACTCCAGACCGGTGATGTGATCATCATGCAGGTGCAGGCTCGTGAACCCAATCATGCCGGGGTGTATCTCGGTGATGGCCTGATGCTGCACCATATGTATGGGCAACTCAGCAACCGCGTCTCTTACAGTGGCTACTGGCAGGAACGCACGGTGAAAATCGTCAGATATCAGGGGGAGTGATGGAAACGATACGCACAATACGCTTATACGGCGCACTCGGGACGCAGTTCGGACGAGAATATCAACTGGCAGTCTCTTCACCGCAGGAAGCGATCCGGGCACTCTCTGTGCTGATTGAGGGTTTTGAAAAATACCTGTTAACCGCCAGAGAGCGCGGATTCACCTTTGCGGTGTTTATCGGCAAGCGCAATATCAGCCAGGATGAACTGGCCTTTTCCGGGGAAGGGGACATTCGGATTGTGCCGGTGATTATTGGCAGTAAAAAAGCCGGGGTATTCCAGACGATACTCGGCGCAGTTATGGTCGTGGCGGGGGCGTTCTTGTGGTACACGCCCTATGGTGTGCCGATGGTGATGTCCGGTGTCGGTATGATGCTGGGCGGGGTGGTGCAGATGCTCTCCCCGATGCCGGGCGGACTGGCGCGACGGGAAGACCCCGACAATAAACCCTCGTATGCGTTTGGTGGGCCGGTCAACTCCATCGCGCAGGGTAACCCCGTGCCGATCGGGTACGGCAAGCGTCGCATCGGGGGTGCCATTATCTCCGCCGGAATTTACGCCGAAGATCAGCAATAAATCTTCACAATGTTCAGTCAGGTCGCTCAGGCGGCTTTTTTTACGGGTGAAATATGGCACAGCATCAGATTCAGGGCAGCAAAGGCGGCAGTGACAGCCCCCGCACCCCGGTCGAATCGCCGGATTCGTTACAGTCGACTTCGTATGCCAAAATCTTACTGGCGCTGGGGGAAGGCGAGTTCGCCGGCGGATTGGATGGCACCCATATCTTTCTGGATAACACGCCCATTATCGGGCCGGACGGCAAGCCCAACTTTGAGGGGGTGAAGTGGGAATTTCGCCACGGGACCCCGCATCAGGACTATATCAAAGGGGTGCCAGCGGTTGAAAATGAGTTAACAGTGGGCACGGAGTTAGCTGAATCATGGGTGAGATCGGTCACCAATACCCAGTTATCAGCTGTGCGCATCCGCTTGTCATGGCCCCAGTTGCAGACGCAGAAAGAAAACGGGGATACCGTCGGTTACCGCATTGATTATGTGATTGAAGTCGCGACAGATGGCGGTGCTTATCAGGAGATATTGAAAACAGCGGCTGACGGCAAGACGACCACCAAATATGAACGTTCACACCGGGTGGATTTACCCAAAGCGCACTCCGGCTGGCAGGTGCGTGTTCGTCGTCTTACACCCAAGCAGAACAGTAACCGAATTGCCGATGCGATGATGGTTGAAGCCATTACCGAGGTGATTGACGCCAAGCTGAGTTACCCCGAAACGGCTTTATTGTTTGTTCAGTTTGATGCCAAACAGTTTCGTAATATTCCGCAGGTTTCCTGTGAGCCGAAAATGCGCGTGATCCGTGTGCCGGATAATTATAACCCGGAAGCCCGTAGTTACTCCGGTGTCTGGTCAGGGCAGTTTAAATGGGCATGGACGGATAACCCGGCATGGGTGCTGTACGATCTGATGATCAATGACCGGTTCAGTATTGGTATGCGGGTGAAAACCGAAAACTTAAGTCTCGCCAAATGGGATTTATACCGGATTGCCCAGTATTGTGATCAGTCCGTGCCGGACGGTAAAGGCGGTACTGAGCCGCGTCATACCTGCAATGTGTATATCCAGTCACAGGAAGAGGCATGGACGGTATTACGGGATATCGCCGGTATCTTCCGGGGGATGACCTACTGGGCCAACAATAACATGAACGTACTGGCGGATATGCCACGGGATGTGGATTATCTCTACACTCGGGCCAACGTGCGTGACGGTAAGTTTGTCTACAGCAGTGCCAGTGAGAAGACCCATTATTCTACCGCGATGGTCAGCTGGTCAGATCCGCAGAACGGTTATCAGGATGCCGTAGAGCCGGTCTTCGACCACCGGCTAATTCGCCGTTTTCAGGTCAGGCAGGCCGATGTGACCGCGATTGGCTGTACCCGTCAGAGTGAGGCGATTCGGCGCGGTAAATGGATATTGCATACCAACGAGTATGACCGGATGGTCAGTTTTACCGTGGGGCTGGATGGCAAAATTCCGTTGCCCGGTTATGTTATCGGGGTGGCGGATGAGATGCTGGCAGGCCGTGTTTTGGGCGGTCGCCTCCACAATGCAGACGGACGTAATATCACCTTAGATAGAGTATCGTCGGCGAAAGTGGGGGAACGGCTGATCCTGAACCTCCCTTCGGGCAAGGCAGAAGGCCGCACCATTCAGGCGGTCAACGGCACCGTGATCACCGTCACGACGGCTTACTCTGAAACGCCGATTGCCGAATCCGTCTGGGCCATTGATGCCACCGATTTAGCCATTCAGTTGTTTCGGGTCACCGGCATTAAAGAAGGGGATGACAGTGTTTCCTTTGAAATTACCGCCATTGAGCATAACCCGGATAAATACGCCCACATTGATACCGGCATTCGCATTGACGAACGTCCCATTTCCCTTATTCCGCCGGGGGTACAGTCGCCGCCGAAAAATGTCGTTATCAGCAGTGATTCGGTGGTCCATCAGGGCATCGCCATTACCACATTACGGGTGACGTGGGACGCTGCCGAAAGTGCCATTGCCTATGAAGCCGAATGGCGACGGGATAATGGTAACTGGATAGCCGCACCAAGAACCTCAACACAGGGTTTTGAGGTGCCGAACATCTATGCCGGGCGCTATCAGGCACGGGTACGAGCCATTAATGCCGCGGAAATCTCCAGTCTGTGGGCCAATGCACCGGAAACTCACCTGAAAGGCAAAGCCGGGGAGCCGCCTACGCCGCTGGGTTTTAAAGCCACGCCGATTGTATTCGGTATCCAGTTAGACTGGGGCTTTGCACCTCATACCGAAGATACGCTGAAAACCGAAATCCAGTACAGCCCGACGAGTGACGGCGAAGGGTTAATGTTACTGGCGGATATTCCCTACCCGCAAAAGACCTATGTGATGCAGGGATTAGCTGCCGGGGTCGCGTTCTATTTCCGTGCCCGATTGGTGGACAAATCCGGTAATCAGTCCCCGTGGACCGACTTCTTGCGCGGGGAATCCTCCACAGATGCGAGCTGGATTACTGACGCCGTCGGTGATCAGCTTATGACGGCGGAGGCCGGAAAGCGGTTACAGGCACAACTGGATTATCAGGCTGAAGCGGACCTGATTAATGGGGTCGCTATTCAACAGAATAGTTTTGAGCTGATGGCAAGGGATGGAGAAAACAAGGCCGAAATCCGGCGACTGGACCGGGTGTTTGCTGATCGTGAAGTTGCCTGGGCGCAATCCATTAAAGAAGTGAAATCCAGCGTCGGAGAGAATCGCTCTTCCATTCAGGAAAACCAGAAATCCATCAATAAATTAGACTTGTCATTTGCAGAGAGCGAACAGCGTGTTCAGGCGCAGCTAAAAGATCAGCAGGCGATCATCAGCACCAAAATGCAAGCCGAGTTTAATCAGCCCGGCAATGGTTACGCTATTCATAGCGTGAATATCACTCTTAAGCACAATGGGGTGAAATATAACGCCGGGGGTATGGTGATTAGTGGCGAGATTAAAAACGGTCAACTGGAATCCTATATTGGGTTTTCTGCGAATAACTTTGCGTTTTATAACCCCGCTAACGGGAAAATGGAGCCGTTTATGGTCGCCAAAAATGGTCAGTTATTTGTACAGGATGCCTTTATCGATATGGCGAATATTCGCAAGCTGGTTGTCGGGGATGAAATTAAATCCGCTAACTTCGATCCCCGCAACAGAACCGGATTCAGGCTGGATATGCGCACGGGAGAAATGACCAGTTACGGTCAGGGTTCGGGCGGTTACTGGGTCGAAACTAACAACCTGAAGCAATTGTTTGACAGTCGCGGACGGTTACGTATCCGAATGGGGTTTTGGTAATGGGCATGGGATTAGAGATTTATGACGAGCAGGGGCGGGTGATTATCACCACGAATAACATTATTCCGCGTTTTCTGGGGACGCATATGATCCCGCTGAACAAAACCGGTAGCCTGTATTTACCGGGCCTGAGCGAGGGCGGCAATGTCACTGCCCGGTTCTTTCTGCGTATGCGCAGCTCCGGAGGCTCCGGGATTCAGATTGCCCAGCTCAGCAATGAGTTCACCACGTTCAGCGTCTCTGGCAGCACTTTTAGCTATCACGTTGACTATGACACCTATCGCTGGGAAAACATGGGGCGCGGGGGCGGACAATCCAGTCCGTGGGCGGAAATGCAAAACGTTGTCACGATTTGGGCGATTTAAGATGCTGGGATTAGAGTTTTATACCGATAACGGTCTGGTGCAACTGTCCGATAAAACACCGTCACTGGGCTTTCTCAGAAAGGCCGGAGCGGATGAAAGCAATATCGGCTGGGATGAGCGCTACTATAACTATGCGGAAGTGTACGGGGCGGGTGGGAAGTATTTCTTTGCGCCTATCTCACAACTGTCTGTCTGGGGTAACAGCGGGCTGGAGGTCTACAGTGAACGCGGCGAGCTGATGTTCTCGTCGGCCATGAAATTGCTGTCCTTTGTGCGGTCTTTTTATGTCGATGTCTCCAGTAACCAACACCGACCGTTTGTGCATGCGGGGGAGGCCGGGCGGCGTTATGGATATATGCTGATAAAATCCCAGTCTCGTCAGCATTATAAAAATGTCCGTTTCTCGCCGGGGGCTGATAATCCGCCTTTTTATGATGATGAATGGGATTATGATGTGTATGTCGAGTCATTCAAGCCCCGGTATGGCAATGGCCGGATTGAACTCGCTTATACCTATGACTATCTGCGTCATGAGGCCAGCCTGAGTAACCCCGGCACATGGCGCGGCCCACCGCCCTTAATGGACGGCTTTATCGTCGATTTAACCATGATAGAAGGTTAACCCTCTCCGTTTTATTCATGTCAGGAACCCAACCATGATGTACACACAAGGCACACTATCCACGGTGTCCGGCTCGGCGATTGTCCGTGGCACGGGCACCAAATTTAAAGACAACCTGAACGGCATTGCGCCGGGGCAGGTGATACTCATCCAGTCCGGCAGCAGTAATTTACTGCATATGATACAGGCGGTGAATTCGGATACTGAGCTGGTGCTGGCCGATAAAGCTAAAACCACGCTGAATAACGTCACTTACCAGATCCAGACCACCGTGCCCAATTCCATCTCCGATGGTGTCCGGCATATGTGCGCCATTAATAGCAATATCATCCAGTTTCTCCAGAATATGGATCAGTGGATGACCAAGAACGGGACGGTTAATGTGACACTGCCGAATGGGCAGACGGTTTCACTGCAATCGATAAAGGCAATGAATGAAGCGATTGCCGGGAAGCTGGATAAAAGTCAGAACGGGGCGGATATTCCGGATAAAGCGGCGTTTGTGGGCAATTTAGGTTTAGCAGGAGCTGTTGACCGAGCGATAAATTCGTTGGATACACGGACTGGCGGAGGAATTAATGGTGATGTAACGGTAAGACATTTGATCGCATCAGCCTTGATATTAGGGGGTGGCAGCCTTAACCCTGGTACAATGGATAATGCAGGATTTGAGGGTAACAATATAGAAATCCGCTCATGGTATGGCATTGGTTTTAGAACGACAGCAGGAGATCAGAGCACTAACATTTTTTTCAATACCCGCACAGGAGATATCGCCGCCAGAGGAACAATTCGAGCCGGTAATGGTATTGTGCTCTCTCTGGGGCAAAATTGCCATCAAGATGGTAGCGGCTATATCAGACCCAGTTCCCCCATCATCGAAATCTTCCCGTCTGGCAAATTCACCACCAACGACGAATCCGAAGGCGCAACCGTCTCCAAACCCGGCCTTGGCCATTATCAGGTGACTGGCGTGCTCGGCTATAACGCGGATGGAGCATGGGGTGTGCACGGAGGTATTTCCTCGCCGAAGAACAACAACGGGCTGGAGCTTATCTACATTGATGATAAGGTGAACAAGGACGGCAGCATCACAATTGAAACCTTCCACCGTCAGCATAGCCACTTACCGGAACGCTTTCAGAATAAGCGGATAAAAGCCATTGTTAACGGAGAAAAGGTGTACTATCAGGACGGTGAACCGTGCGATATCCCCGAAGGTTGTCGCTTGGATATCCGTGTCCAGATGCCGGAGAATTCGGTGTGGAATGTGAAGCAGAAGGCGGCAGAGGTTGCGACTGATAGTGAGCAGGCTGAACCGGTGGAGTAAAGAAGTGATTAACCCGCAGAAAATTGCGGGTTAGGTGTTAATCACAATTCAATGACTAAGGTGAATATTCAATTTCTAAAACTTTCCATTCTTTAGTGGTTCTGTGTTGGCAAAAAGCGAAAAGTTTCCCATGACGCATATAAAGAGTGAGAGTTTCAAAATCATCTTGTAGATAACTCTCTTCAAATAACGGTTTTGTTTTCCCATCATATGTTAATTCTACCAGCTTAATGACGTTATCCTGAGAACTGGTACAGCAGAGAACTTTCTTACCATCATCATCCAGCACAGTAATAAAGTCATAATAATGTGACCAGCTACTATGTTCAGTTTGTTCGCCTAGTCTCCCATCTGGCAATACTTCTTGAATATAATGCCAATTATCTTGGGTTTTAGTTTGCCCGAACATATAGTGTTTATCGTAAACTGTATAGGCCACGACACCAATGTAAAAATTATTTTCTGTGCCGTTCTGGATTTCATTAACCGAGATACTCATATTATACCTCTATTGTTTTTGTTAACTCAGAATTAAGCGGCTCTGACGATGTAATTGAAGGCTACATTACGGGGACGACTAACACCAATGTGGGCGCTATCTGTGATCCATTTCCAAGTTTTCCCTGTATCCACGGCCTGTGCACGCACTTCTACGTCGTTACTATTAGGGGGATCCCATTTTAGCGCAGAACGTTCATCGAGTGAGAAATTAACTACAGTGTCAGTCTTATCATTAACATCTTGCACCAAATAAGAGCCTTCCTGCCACGACAAAACCTGCCGGGGAGTATCCACTCCTCGTTCATCATCCCAGCCCCGAATAAATTCACCTCTTAAGTCAGGTAATTTGCCAGATGGGTAGGCAAGGGCAAGTTTTGGATATTTTACTGTATCAAATGAATCACCATTGCATTTAAGCCAACCATCCGGCGGAATTTCTGACGGCCAAGGAATAGGAACACCAATAGGTATTACGGTATAACCAAAATCTTCATAAGATTGCTGCGCTAATGCAGTATCTTTTAATTCTGATACATCTGGCTTTTTATCTTGCATATTCATTCCCTCATCTAATCAACAATACACATTGCTAAATAACATGAAGGCGGTGGGAGACTTCTCCGCCGGTGAACATCAATAAAAGGGTTCATCAATACGGGAGAGTACGGCTTGACTAATATTTGATAGGGAGCATGTTTTGTTGGCAGGATGACATAAAATGACAGGCGGGGAATTAATAGAATTTGTCAGAGATCTGATAAGACTTGGTAGGCTGAACGCGGGATTTTTATAATTTGTAACCTATTGATTTATTTAATTTCTGTCACCATGCAGGAAATAAGCAAAATCAATCACTTATCTAAATAGGATAATTCTTCTCTTTTAACCCATTGATTTAATTAAATTCCGTCCCTGAGCCGGAAATAAGTAAAATCAACAAGTTACATAAAGGTGAGAAATCTCACCTTTAACTCTTCTGCGTGAAATTTAGGAGGCTCCGATTTGGGAGGCTCCTCTTGTCAATCAAGGGGAGTATACGAAAATTTTCGGACACCTACGGCAACTCATTGATTCCTCCATTCATCCTCACTTTGGCTCAATCCTTCCGTTTCAAAAGGAGGTGTGAAATTCCTATATAAAATTCACACCTTGATGATGACCAATTGATATCATGAAATATAATTACCATTAGTGGAAGCTGAGTATATAATGGAAATTATCCCTCGCGTAAGATGATAGATGCCTACCCTTTGTTATTACATCCCTTTCCTCACTTTGAAATCACCCTCATCAGTGTAAAAACAATTTTTATGTACAACATCATGTACTGCTTTTGTTTGTACATGGCTGTGTACATGCATTGATTTTTTAAGTTTAAATAAAGGTTAATTTGTTGTTTTTAATTAACTAATTTAAAAATGAGTTTATTTCGTTATGAAATTAATTTTAAGATGAAACAATCCACATCTTCAATGAATTTCCTGCCGTAATAATCACTCAGTTTGTTGATACCAGAGTTGAGCATAAAGCCCATTTTGTTGTAACAGGTCGGCATGTGAACCGGATTCAATAATTTTGCCCTGATCTAAGACGAATATTTTATCTGCATGACGAAGCGTATTCAGCCGGTGGGCAATACTGATAATAGTCCTGTTCTGGCGGATCTCATCCATATTACTCATAATGGCGGCTTCGGATTCATAATCCAGCGCAGAGGTTGCTTCATCCAGGATCAGGATCTTGGGATCATTCAGTAATGCCCTTGCCAGAGCGATACGTTGCCGCTGGCCGCCGGACAGATTACCGCCTTTTTCCCCGACCGGATGCGCGAATTTATGGGGAAACTGATTGATGAAATCGATGGCTCCAGCCAGAGCCGCAGCGCGATACAGTTCTTCATCGGTGGCATTGGGTTTACACAGGCGGATATTGTCGGCAATGCTGCCGGAAAACAGGATGCTTTCCTGTAAAACTACGCTCATGTTACGTCGCAGCGATACCGGATCTGCAATAGCCAAATCCATACCATCCACCAGAACCTGACCATGTTGTGGTATATAGAGGCGCTGTAATAAACGGGTCAGAGTACTTTTCCCTGAACCTGATGGCCCGGTAATACCGATAAATTCCCCCGCACTGATTGATAGCGACAGGTTCGCCAGTACTTCAGGGGTATCCTCATGATAGCGGAAACGAATATTTTTAAATTCAATTTGTCCGGCCAGTTCAGGGGAAGAAACCAATCCTTGTTTACTGTTTTCCATCGGTTCATCAAGAATATCGCCGACACGTCTCAGGGCAATCAGTGTATGCTGAAAATCCTGCCATACCTGTGCCAGACGCAGGATTGGCTGAGTGACATGCCCGGCCAGCATATTAAAGGCAATGAGCTCTCCGGGAGAGAGTTCTCCTGCCAGCACGCTTTTGACACCCCACCATAGTAGTAATGCAGCGACAATTTTCTGGATAAGTGCGATCCCTTGCCCGGCCGCAAGCCCGCTTTTCTGGGCGGAAAAACGCTGAATTAACTGTCGGCTGAGTACGGCCTGCCACTGGTGCAGAAAGCGCTTTTCTGTTGCTGTGGTTTTGATGGTTTCGATACCGGTAACCGCTTCAGTCAGGAAACTGGTTGCCTGAGCATCTGCTTCATATTCGGCTTCCACTTTATGCCGGATAATCGGGCCGACAGTTACCCAGAGCAGGAAATAGAGAACCAGTGATCCGGTGACAATCCATGTCAGCAGGCTGGAGTAATGAAACATGACGCCAAGAAACAGCACAATGAAGATCAGGTCGAGCAATAACATTAGGGTAGAACCGGTCAGAAACTGGCGGATCTGAGCCATTTCTCTGACGCGGGCGATAATTTGCCCTGTCTGACGCTGTTTGAAATAGGGCAGGGGCAGCCCTACCAGATGACGGTAAAGCCGACCGGAAAGCTCCGCATTGATCTGGCTTGCCATATGCCCGAATACGGTATTACGCATAAACCCGTACAAAGGCTCCGCAATGGCGAGTGCCAGCATCGCCAGACCGAGAACATGCAGGCTGGAAAGGCTGCGTCCGACTAATACCTTATCAATGATATTTTCAAACAGTAAAGGTGCTGCCAGTGCAAAAAGCTGCAATACAATAGCCAGCAGGAAAATATCTTTTAACTGTTTTTTCTGCCTGAAAATGGAAGGATAAAACCAGCTTAGGCCAAATTTGACGTGTTTTTTAGTCAGGCTTTTTTCGGCAACCAGCAGGATTTTATATTGATCGCGCAGAGCATGTACTTTTTGTTCTCCTGTAATGGGATTGAGTACGGTGAAGTGGTCTGCATTAATACTCAACAATACCCACCAGCACTGCTCCAGCTCAATCAATGCAGGCAGTGGCAGAGTCGATGCAGTTTCTGCTGACAGAGAATCAAACTTACTGTGCAGCCCGATGGCATCCACCGCTTCCCGTAGCTGCCAGTCCGTCAGTTCCAGCGAATCCAGCCCCAGCGCATGATGCAATTGCCCGGCATCGGCAACTTTATGAAATTGTTTTCCCAGCCAGACGGCACACTCAATAGCATGATTATTGACGTGATTTTCCGCATCGATGCCGTCTGTACCTGAAAAACGTTTATCGGAAAAAATATTGACCATGATTATTTTTCCCTCAGCGCTTCAGACTGATATTCGCGAATCGGGCTGAGCAGATAATCAATCACTCGTCGCTGGTCGGTTTTGATATCCGCAACAATTGACATCCCTGCTGTAAGTTCAACCGGTTTGCCGTCAACCATAATATTGTTCTGATTGAGACTGATTTGCGCCGGAAATACCAGCCCCAGCCGTTCATCTACCGTGGAATCGCGGGAAACACTTAACAATCTGCCTTCGATGGTGCCATAGCGGGTATAAGGGAAAGCATCGACTTTTACGGTTACCTGCTGCCCCGGACGGATGAAACCAACGTCTTTATTCAGGATCTGGACTTCTGCCAGCTGTATATGGTCGTCAGGAACAATCACCATCAGATTTTGTGCCGGTTGCAGCACTGCCCCCAGCGTATGGACGCTCAACTGCTGGACGGTGCCTGTTACCGGAGAGCGAACGACTGAAAGCTCTTCCCGTTCTTTCATTTTTGACAGCTCCTGTTTCAGTACAGATAGCTGCATATCCGCCTGCTTGATTTTTTCAAACCATTCGCGATCTTTTTGCGTTTTCAGACTCTTCAGTCGTTCTTCCAGACTTTTGTTCTGCGTCATCAGGACGCCGAGTTCTGCCCTTTGCTGCGTCAGCAGGCGTTCCGTCTCCAGAAACTCTTTTTCTTGCTCCAGATATTCCACCCGGCTGATAACCTGCTGCTGGCTTAATGTTTTTCTGGCTTGTAAGCGTTGGGTGATATTCTGGCGCAGGTTGCTCAGCGCCTGAATATCATTCTCTTTGGCTTTCTGTGAAGAGAGATTGACATTCATTTCAGCATAAATATTGGTTACAACCGCATCGAATTCCTGCTTTTCATGCTGGTAATGTGTCAGAATTTTTTTCTGGCTGATGGCGGATTGTTGCTGAAAAAGTTCGGATGATTCAGGGTCGTGATTATCTAACAATGCCTGATAACGGATCTTTTCTTCGGTTAAATACTCACGCTGTTCAAGCATACGGGTAATGTCCTGATTGACACCAAGTGTATTCAGTGTCAGCAGTTCTGCCCCTTTTTCAACGTGTTGCCCGTTGGTGACATGAATAATCGCCAGACGGCTCTGCTCATAGGCCTGAATCACCTGTGAACGACCAGAGACGATCAGGCGTCCGGTTGCTGTGGCTTGTACATCCAGTTTTCCCATATAAGCCCACAGCAGAAGTACCAGTACACTGATACTGAGCGCGATTGCGGTATAGCGGGCAAACGGCGAAGGCGGACGTTGAGACAATGCCAGATGCGTGGGTAAAAAATCGTAATGTTGAGAAGGAGAACGCAGGCGTTTCAGCCCTTTACGCAAAATGGCCTTAAACATGGGAAGAACCCTCCTGTTCCTGTTTTAATTCCTGTTGCAACTGCCAGAGTTTTTGGTAATGCCCGCCATGCTGTAAAAGCTGTTCATGGCTGCCCTGTTCGATGATCTGGCCGTGATGCAGCACAATAATCCGGTCGCACTGACGTACAGTGGAGAGTCGGTGTGCGATAGTAATGACGGTTCTTCCCTGAGCAATACCCGCCATATTGGTCTGAATAATGGCCTGTGATTCATCATCCAGCGCGCTGGTGGCTTCATCGAGGATCAAAATTCGCGGATCGGAGAGCAGGGTTCTGGCAATCGCTAGACGTTGCCGCTGCCCGCCTGACAGTGACTGACCACCTTCTGCGATAACCGTGTCATACCCTAACGGCAGTTTAAGAATAAAATCGTGTGCGCCTGCCAGCCTTGCAGATTCAATAACGTCAGACAGCGGTGCGTCAGGCCGTGATTGGGCAATATTTTCCTTGACGGTTTTATTGAACAGGAAATTTTCCTGTAACACGATCCCGGCCTGTTGCCTTAATGATTCCGTATCCAGTTGTTGTAACGGAATACCGTCCAGCCTGATTGTTCCATGCTCCGGGGTATACAGGCGCAGTAACAGACGGGCAAGGGTACTTTTCCCGGAGCCGGATGTGCCAACAACGCCAAGAGTTTCTCCTGCCCTGATATCCAGTGTGAAATGGTTAATGGTCGGAGGAATATCAGGCTGATAACGGAAAACGACATCAGAGAAGGAAATCGCACCGGTTAGTGCCACCTGTTTCTTCTCTGCCTGTTTTTCTACAGATTGCTTTGCGACAGATTGTTGCTCTGTTGGTAAATTCAGCATATCTGCCAGCTTATCGACGGCAATCCGGGTACGGATAAATTGCCCCCAGAGCTGAACCAGTTTGGCTAACGGCTGTTGGGTATGATTAACCATCATATTAAAGGCAATCAACTGACCAATAGTCATATGCAGGGAGAGTACTTCGGATGCGCCAAGCCAGATAATAACGGCACTGGTGACTTTCTGTAACAGCATGACCAGATGACTGGAACGGTTATCCCATTGCTGAACCTCATAACTGGTACTGACCATATTTTCAGTCTGGCTGTCCCAGCGGCGGGTGAAACGTGGCTCTGCTGCGAGGCTTTTCAGCGTTTCAGCCCCTGCGACAGTTTCCGTCAGAAATGACGTATTGAGCGCCGCATGAGTGAACTGTTTTTCTACCGATTTTTCGAGTTTCGGTGTAACCCACCATGCCAGCAGGGCATAGAAGGGGATGGTAATCAGAAAAATCATGGTTAATGTGCCGGAAATCAGGCTCATAACATAGATGAAAACAAACATAAACAGGACATCAATGCATAATGTAAACATCGATCCTGTTAAAAACTCCCGGATGGTTTCCAGTTCCCGTACCCGCGTGACAATCGCGCCCACCTGACGGGTTTTGAAAAACAGCAAAGGCAGGCCAAACAGATGTTGAACCAGTTTCAGCCCCAGTTTGATATCAATCCGGTTGGCAGTATGGGAATACTGATATTCCCGCAGCCCTCTCAGGACAACTTCCGTTATTCCGGCGAATACCAGACCAAATACCAGTACGTCCAGTGTGGATAGTGCCTGATGTACCAGCACTTTATCCATCACAACCTGAATGAATAAGGGGGAGATCAGGGCTAAGATCTGCAAAACGAAAGAAAATAGCAGTATTTCAGCCAGATTTTTCTTCTGCCTGACAAATTCAGGAATGAACCAGTGGATATTAAATTGGCTACTGTTTTGTTTTATTTTAAGCCAATGACCGTTCCATAAATTGATAAAATCTTCCTTATCCAATATTTCCGGTTTTTCCTGATGGGGCTTTTGTATTAGCACCCGATGTTCATCGCATTTTGCTAAAATAAAAGGATTTCCATTATTGTCAAACAGAATTGTCGGCAAAGATAATGTGTTAATTTTCTTCTTTATCGAGCGTTTATTTTTAATGGATACGTTGTGTTCTTTCTTTAATTTATTTAAAGCAGCAAGGTAATCATCATTATTATTTATGTTTTTATCAGATATAACCGAGGGCTTGCCATTAGATATCATTATTATTAATTTAATTAATGATAATGTTGTTTTTTCTATTTCATTCATGCATGGAAGTCTATTTGTAACGAAAGTCAAAACTCAAATTAAAGAAACAACCAGAAAAAGAGTGTGGTATTTCTCGATGAAATATTTTTAATAAATCTAATAACAATTATTATCTGCTATGATTGGGGATATTAGTGTGGGTTATTGGGACAAAATGCGGTGTCTAAACAGACATTTTAATATTTATATGTTGATTTTAAAGGGCAAATAGATATATTTTCGCTCAAAGTGGTCGGTAATTTATTTGTTTTTTCTCTCTTATTTTGTCTGCCATTACTGATTATGTTGAATTTTATGCATGTTTTAAATCTTCATTCTGATTATTCACTCATGTTGTAATGGTGTTTTTGATACGCTTTAACCAACTGATTTTTTGTAATCAATTTACGGCAAAAACGGAATTTAATAATAAATGAAATTCTGCGGAGTATAGCATTCATTTATCATTTAATTATTTCAATTTAATATACCTTTAACATTGGGTTAATATTTATTTAATGGATAGTGATATGTCTGAAAAATTTGTTCAAACAATTTCAAGCGTTAATTACAATAAAGGCGTGTTCTCTCTTTATTTTGTTGGTCAGGATCCTAAGCGAATGGCAAATGGTGTACTGGCTGAAAACGATCAGGAACTGGAGTTAAAACAAGTTATCCATATGCCGGCATCCGGTTTTATGTATATGGTTTCTATGGTGAAAGGTATGCTCGAAGATCCGCGTATGGAAGCCGAAATCAATAAGCTGATTGCAGCCGGTTTTTTGCCGATGCCGGAAATAAATGAAATCCCCGCGACGGCTGACGCTGACAATACAGTTGCAGACGCCGAACAACCGGAAAAACGTGCGGCACGGAACACTAAAAAATCAAAATAAAATCAGCCGGATAGTTGCTTTATTATGATGATCACACATCAACCGGCAACCCTGAATCAGACTGAAATACAGGCCATCATTGGCGGGGTAATGTTACTTTGCCAACATTCCCCCCTGCATCGCCGTTATTTAGTTGCCGAATGGCAACAACGTATCTTACCGTCATTTCAGCTCAATCAGTTTTGCTATTACGAAGATGAACACCAGCGCCCAGTTGCTTTTTGTAATTGGGCTTTTTTGTCTGACAGCAGCCGCGCTGCAATTCTTTCCGGTGAAAGGGAGATATTGCATGAAGACTGGCGCTCTGGTCAGCATATCTTTTTTCCAGAAATGATTGCCCCATTCGGGCATGCACATGATATCGCCCGGGATTTGCGCCGCCGTGTATTTGCGGCCTGGAAAGGCCAGAGAGCCTGTACTGTCCGGGGTATTCTGGATGTTAAAAATGACCGCTGTATCCGCCGGATACAGTGGTTTACTGTTTAATTTTTTGCCCAACACCAGGAATATTTATGGGGAAATCATCTAACCGAAGTACGGAATACTTCTTTACCGGTAGATATGAGGATGATAATGACGGTAACACAATACACGCGATAGGCGTTGGTGGCGTCATTAATGCTTATGGTGGTAATGACTATATTGTCGTTGGGTCAATCGGCGCCACAGTCAATACAACATGGGGGCATGATACGGTTGTCGGTGGTGCCGGTTATCTGAACATCAATGATACCAGTGGCTCTCTGACGGTCAAAGGTGGCTCAGGGTATACCTCCATCAATAAAACACATAACGGCACGATAGAATTTGCCGGTGCTGCTGGTGGGCTGAACATCAATCACACCGGTAATGACGGTGCTATCAATTACGCGGGAGTTTCCGGTTATAACGGGATCACCCGTAAAGGCGTAAAAGGTGATATCAGCTTTAAGGGAGCCGGTGGTTATAACAGTCTGTATTCCGATGTAGAACAGGGGAATATCCACTTTGCCGGAGCGGGCGCATATAACCGGATTATCCGTAAAGGCGCTGACAGTGACTTGAGCGGCGAAGGCATAGAGTACGCTGATGCCAAAGAGATTATCCTGAAAAGTGCGACCATGAATGGGTCATGGATTGGCAGCGATAATCAGGTGTCAGGCATTAAGTCAGCACGGGAGCCGAACACTTACCTGTTTGCCTTTGCTGACAGTACTTACACTAAAATTCATAAAATCCAGCTTCGCAATGATCCTGCAACCGGAAAACTGACCTACCACTCTACCGCCTGGTATAAAGAGGGTCATCACCTTCAGGGGCTTGAAAAACAGGATATCTCTGCGCAGAACGGTTTTGTGGATGTGGGGATTGACGGAGCCTATACCCTGTCAAATCTGGTTGTTGAACACCAGCAATCCACCACGATTCAGGCAGTAGAACAAAAACTGACAGAAAACGAATGGGTGAAGTATGGCAGTGGCGTGCGTATTAAGGCTGCCGATGTCATTTTATCCGATGCCAGAATGGGCGGCTATGCGGTATATCAGGATGGCACCAAAGTTGATGTCAGAGCGGTTAAATCCCATCGCCAGCCAAACACCTATGTGTATGCCAAAAAGCTGGGTGTTTACACCAAAATTGTTGTAGTCGAGTTAAGAAACGATCCTGAAACCGGAATACTGCAATACATTGCCCGCCCCTGGTATAAGGAAGGCGATCATACGGTTAATCTGGCAGATAAAATCATCTCAGAAAGTTACGGTTATACCCCGATGGGAACCGGTGGTTACTCACTGAGTGATCTCCATTACAGCGCCAGAATAGTAAAGACAACGACTGAACGCGTTGCCAGCACACACGAATACAGTGACCAGTCACTGTTTCCGGTGACTGAACGTCGTGAAACTTCAGGTGATGTCCGTTTTGAAGGCGCTGGTGGCGGTAACGTTATCAAATCCAATGTTACAAAGGGTAACGTCTATTTCAAGGGTGCAGGTATTGCCAATGTTATTGAACATACATCTGCATTCGGTGATACGGAATTTAACGGTGCCGGTGGTGCAAACGTCATCATCAAAAAAGGCAAGGAAGGCAACCTGAAATTCAACGGTGCCGGAATTGCCAACGTGCTTCTTCATCAAGGGAAGCGCGGGGATATGGAAGTCAATGCCGGCGGTGCAGCTAACGTACTGGTTCGTGTCGGTGACGGGCGTTATCTTGCCCATCTTCTGGCTGTCGGTAACATCTCCATCCACAAAGGAAATGGTAACAGCCGCGTCTCAATGGGCGGTGGTTTCAATACTCACACTCAGATTGGTCATGGTGATGCGGTCTGGTCGGGTGTTGGCGGTGCCAACGTTCTGACTCAGATGGGGCAGGGAAAAGTATCTGCCATTCTGGCCGGAGGCGCCAATATTCTGACCAAGATTGGCGAAGGCTCTCTTGAATCCGGCATGCTGGGTGGCGCTAATATTATTACCCATATCAGCAATCGCTCAGAGGCGACAAAATCTAATAATACGAAAGTCATTGCACTGGGCGGGGCGAACGTTCTGACCAAAAAAGGCAAGGGTGATCTGCTGTCTGTGATGGGCGGCGGGGCTAACGTCCTGACTCATATCGGAGATGGAAACACTTCCGGCATTCTGTTGGGTGGGGCGAATATCCTGACCAAAGTGGGTAACGGAGATACCACCGGCATCATGCTGGGGCTGGGCAATGTCCTGACTCATGTCGGTGACGGGCAAACTCTGGGCGTGATGGCGGGGGCAGGAAATATCTTCACCAAAGTTGGTGATGGCGAAACTATCGCCGCTATGCTTGCTTTCGGCAATATTTTTACCCATGTCGGTGAGGGCAATGCGTATGCACTGATGGCGGGCGGCGGCAACATCTTCACTAAAGTGGGGAATGGTAATGCGCTGGCGCTGATGCTGTCATTCGGCAACGTATTCACCCATATCGGTGATGGTATGAGTGTTGCCCTGATGATCGCCAAAGGTAACATTGCGACTAAAGCCGGTAACGGTGATGCACTTGCTGCCATGATCGGCAAAGGGAATATCTTTACGCAAATCGGTCATGGTTCCACTTTTGCAGCCATGATTGGCGGAGCCAACATTCTGACAAAAGTCGGTAATGATTTGACTGCGGCATTAATGATAGGCAAGGCGAACATTTATACCCATGTCGGAGAAGGCACCAGCATCGGCTTGTTTGCCGGTACGGCCAACATTATGACCAAAGTCGGTGATGGTACAACACTGGCAGCGATGTTTGGCAAGGCCAATATCATGACTCACGTCGGCGATGGTATGACGGGTGTACTGGCGCTGGGTAAAGCCAATATCGTGACCAAAGTCGGTAATGACTTTATGGGCGTTGTAGCGTCCTCAGAGGCCAACGTAGTAACCCATATCGGGGAAGGCACAACCGCCGCCCTGCTGAACGGTAAAGGAAATATTCTGACCAAAGTCGGTGACGGAACCGCTGTTGGTCTGCTGGTTTCCAGAATCGGTAACATCATGACTCACATTGGTGATGGCGACACGATCGGGTTTGCCAAAGGCGAAGCCAACATCATCACGAAAGTGGGAGATGGCACAGGCGTGAATGCGGTCTGGGGTAAAGCCAATATTCTGACGCATTATGGTGACGGAGATCGCTACAACTTCGCCAAAGGGGAAGCGAACGTCATCACTAAAGTGGGTGATGGTCAGGAAATTACCGTTGTTCAGGGGCAGGCCAATATTATTACCCATATCGGCAATGGTGACGATTACACCGGTTCGTGGGGCAAAGCGAATGTCATTACTAAAGTCGGTGATGGACGCAATGTTGTGCTGGCTAAAGGTGATGCCAATATCGTGACTCAGGTCGGTGAAGGGGACAGCTTCAACGCATTATGGAGTCAGGGTAACGTTGTCACCAAAGTGGGTGATGGTATTCAGGCAACCGTCGCCAAAGGTAAAGGCAATATCACCACGACCGTGGGTGATGGTTTGAGTGTCACCGCTGTTCATGGTGATCTGAATGTTAATACCAAAGTGGGTGATGGTGTCTCTGTCAACGTGGCATGGGGCAAATATAACGTTAACACCCGCGTGGGTGATGGCCTGAATATCTCTGTCATGAAAGGCACAGGTAATGCCAATATCCGTGTGGGTGACGGTCTGAACATCAACGCTTCTTACGCACGGAATAACGTCGCTGTTCAGGTTGGTAATGGTGACTTTTATAGTCTGGCTGTGGCAACCAGTAATACCCAGAGTAACAAACTGGGCGCACTGTTTGATAACGTTAAACAGACATTGCTTGGCTCAGCAGGCAGTCAGGGCATCAGCTATCTGGTTAACGGTGATGAGGCCAACACATCAGGAACCCACAAAGGGCGCGGAGCTATTGATCTGCCGGAAGTTTCCTCACTGGATGGCTTTAAACTGACAGAAGTGAATGAAGTTACTTCTGACCTGCACAACAGTCTGCAAGGCGCGGTGTCGGAGGTGAATACACCGGATACTGAGGCAATGCAGCGTAGTCTCAGCCGTGAAAAACGTCAGTCTGATAATCTGATCGTGAATGGTGATTTTGAGCAAGGTTCTGCGGGCTGGCATTCCACGAACGGAATTGAAGCTCACACTTCCGCTGCATCTTATGGTTTAAGCAAAGAGGGGCATGGTGAGCGGGTCAGTGAACTTGATGTAGATATCAACACCCGTATTTATCAGGATATCGACGGACTGGCTGAAGGAGAACCTATCAGCGTCAGTTTTGATTACGCCATGCGTGCCGGTCTGTCTGACGATAATGGAATAGATGTACTCTGGAACGGGGAACTGGTTTTTTCCACTTGGGCAGATGATACCGGTAAAGCGGAATGGAAAAATAAAACGTTAACTCTCACTGCACAGGCAGGCAGTAACCGGCTCGAATTTGTCGGTACTGGTGTGAGTGATGGCCTAGGCTTTGTGCTGGATAATGTCGTTGCCCGCTCTGAATGGTCAGACAAAGATATTGCTGATTATGTGGAACAGGATCAGGCAGCCACAAATGCCTTGCAGGACAAGGAGAAAGCAGAAGCTGATCGCCAGCGGCTGGCACAGGAAAAAGAGAAGCAACTGGCAGCTATTTCGGGCACTCAGGCACAACTGGAAAATACCGATCTGACAGCGCTGAATGCCAATGGTCAGTCGCAGCGTGAAGCCATCAGGAATGAAGCCCAGTCGATCACACAAGAGTTGATAGCAAAAACCAAAGGGCTGGAAGCGCTGAATGATTACTCTACGCATCATGGGCAATCCGGGCAGCAGTGGCGTGATCAGTATGCAGACGGTTTATTAGGCAACATCCAGACTCAGCTCGATAGTGCAAAAGAGACGGCACAACAGCAGCTTGAACATTCTCAGCAGACCTCAGCGGAGCGTCTGGGAGAAGTGAAAGACGCCGTTGCCAAATCTGAATCAGGTGCTAACCAGGGAGAGCAGGATCGTCAGCACTCCATGCAGAAGATTGAAGATGCCCGTGCTGATATTGAATTTAGGGAGCAGGAGGCTATTGCTCATCAGCAGCAGGCTGAGAAGGCAGGCCGTGAAGGAAAATCCGCTGTCCAGAAGGCGGAACAACGTGGTCAGCATGCCGTATCTGCGGCAGAGATAAAAACGGCGCAGGTGCAGTCAGATGCCAAAGCGGCAAAACTTGATAGCAACAAACTACCGAACCGTGAGAAAGCGGCGGGAAGCGGGTTGTCAGGACAGATTCCCGTCGATGCCGATACCAAAAAGCAGGCCGGGAAAACGCATTCCCCTATCGATGCTGAATCTGCTGTTCAGACAGAAAACGAATTTGCTCCGGAACTGCAATTTCTGGAAGAAGATCTGGACGAGCTGGATAATGCAAAAGCAGCATTGGATCGTTTGCAGATTAATGCGGGTATACGAGCCAGAAAGCAGCATATAACCCCGGATTCCGATAAGACAAAAATAGCGCAGCCGTCTGTCGGTAATACGTCTGTCGGTAAGCCATCATCCACTGTCAGTACGGATGAAACACCAGCCGCGCCTGTCAGAAGAGAGCTATCTGTTTCCGGTCTGGATCTCAGTGGGCTGAATGCACTGGGCGCAGGCAAAAGCCAGCCAGAACATACTGATACGCCAGAAAATTCCGGTGCAGCACTCAGGGCACAGAAAGTCGCTAATATTTATCAGTGGCTGGATAGCGATAATAACCTCGCAACTGAAAATTATATTCCGGTGCCGGGTTTCGAGCGTGTGGATGCGGATATTCCCGATGCGCTCAGACAAAAAATGGTGACTTTTGTTGAAGGCTACCTGAATGGCACGGAGAACAGCATTCCAAAAGAACAGAGAACCTCGCTGGCAAAACTGTTCGTTGATGCCACCATTGATTATAACTGGGATAAGCGGGTCGAATTTGTCTCAAGGCTGGAACATTATGGTTATAGTTTTGAGCCTGTGCATGGCGATAAAAGCATAGTCTCATTCTGGTCAGGCAGAAATTTCAAACAGTACCGTAATATTCTCGATGCTGCCCAGACGGATGGCAAAAAGATTGTTTACGATATTGATATAAAAGGCAATTCATTTGCCATCGAACTCAACAAAACGCTGATGCGCTGGGGAGGAATATTCCTTGACCCGGATGTTGCTGAGCAGAATGCGCTGAAATCAGTCATTGACGCCTCGGCACGGAGTAATACCGGTTTCTGGAGTTCCCTGTACGCAACCGGCTCACGTGATGATGTTTATGTCATCGCAGAAGGCGGCCTGCGTCTGGGTAACTATTTCTGGAATGTTGAACTGCCGGTATTGCGCCAGTTGCAGCGTGAAGGGCTGGTAGGAGAAATTCGTCTGCTGGACAAAGCAGCCAAAGAATATCAGGGCGTATTACCGGAAAATATCGGACGCAGGCTGACGGACGTCGGTGTTTCTGTCAAAGCACGTTTTGATTCACTCAGCTTTGAAGAACAGGAAAGGCTGCTGGCTCAGAATCCTACGGGTTATAAGCCGGATACTCTGATTGATCTGGATATCAAAACCAGTGCCATCGACACATTGCTGAATCAGGCACTGCCATTCTACGGGTTGCGTACTGAGCGTAATCTGCTGGTGCGTGAATCTGATGATTACGATGGTTTTGAAATCCGCCCGTGGCCGGGCAGGAACAGTGATGGCTCTGAAATCACCAGCTTCAAAAATATTATTGTGGAAGATACAGATAATACCGAACAGATCAAAGCGATCGAACGTTTTATTCTTGCCAACTATGACAACTACCAACAACTGCCTGATACGCTGTATCTGGTAGAAGACCGCATTGTCTCCCATGATAACGGTCGTACCCGTATTCTGGCTGAAAAAACAGACGGTAGCTGGAGCTATAAACCAAAAACTGAGCTGATGTCTGCTGATGAGTTGCAGGCAGCGGCATACGTTAAAGGTAAGATCCGGGGAGACAGTTATCAGCACGTGCTGGATGCACTCGCAGATTATGAGAACGAGCTGAAAAACAGCAGGGATTATGATCTGGAATCCATTGAAAAACTTTCTGGTCTGCGCCAGCAGGTGGAAGGCTATCTTCTGGGGCACCCTGATTCAGAACGTACTCCGGCACTGAAAAACCTGCTATCACAAATTCAGGTGCGCCTGAATGAAACACTGGCGATTGCCGAATCCGCTGTAGAAAGCACCGCGAAAGGCAGTTTCAGTGCTCTGTACAACAAACTGAGCAATGCCAGCCTGAAAGAATCCAAGCATCTTTATATTGATGAGCAGGGGAATTTCGTTACCCGTGGAAAATCCAATATTCAGACTGTGGTGAAAACGGAATGGGCAGAAAAAGCAGTTGAACAGGTTAAAACCTCGGTTGCTAAAGAGTATGGTCAGTCAGTCGCGGAAGCGGTTTTCTCCAGCCTGCATCCCCGTGATTTAGCGAAAGATGGTAAAGGGCTTGATGTCTCCGGCCTGAAAAAAATCCACAAGGCAATTGAACAGCAATTGTCTCCGGTCAGTGCCACACTGTTTATCTGGAAACCCAGCGATCACAGCCGATTGGGGCATGCAGCCCTGCAAATCGGGCACGGGCGTATGGAAATCACGGCTGAAAATGCCGCCGAGTTCAATGAAAAACACTATGTCAGCTGGTGGCCGAAAGGCGGAAAATCAACCAGTGTCCGCCGTATTTTTGATGTTTCCACCGCAGAGCACCCGGATGTAAAACTGCGCTGGCGTGATCTCAGCCAACCGGCAGGACAAAATGACGCGCTGGAGCTGGATGTTGCTTCCGAAGAGAAAGACAATTTCGGCCTGCACGATGGCTCACGTAAGCTGGAGCGGTTTATTGAAAAATTACAGGCCGCAAAAGGCGTTGATGCAAGATTTGAAGAGGTCAGTGAAGGTTTTGCGATGGCTGCCCTTGCTAATCCTAACCTGCTGAAATCTGCCGGTATACCGGAAGATTTCTCCCGCCCGTTCATGCAGCAATGGGAAGACAGCAGCATAGATATGCTGGAAGTGGGTAAAAACTTTGCTGAGGCATTGCGGACAGCGGCAAAACAGCAGACTCCAGAACTGATTGAAGAAGGCGTGGCTAATGTGATCCACCAGTTTGCCGAACGTGAACTGAGCAATATTCAGGATTTCAAGGCCAGTGAACCGGATCAGGGGCGTGTTTTCCGCATTAATCTGGCGGGGCTGGATGTGGCCGCAATGCAGGCTGAATGGCATAAAATCAGCCAGAACCCTGACGCCCGTTACCAACTGTTGACGGGTAACTGTTCAAGCATTGTTGCCAAAGTGCTTAAAGCGGGCGGTGCGGATCAGGTTATCGGGCATAAATGGCAGCCTCATTTTGGCGTCTGGACACCAACCGAGCTGTTCAATTATGCGCAGGCTCTACAGGAATCACAGGCAGCACAGGCGGAAAATACGGTCAGGAAGCAAAACCGTCTCATTGGCGAGGATCTGACGGGTCAGGATCAGGCCGAAGGTAACAACAAGAGCCAGATGCCGGAAATCGTGGAAACGAAAAGAGTGGAAAAGGTGGCTATTGAGAATGATGGTACACCACCACAGGATCAGGAATCCTTTAATCCGGTGAAACGTTTCCTGAATCATGAACTTTTCGGTGCCAAAGATGCCCGTCGCAATATCAATGAAGATACACAAATCCTGCTGGATTATGCAGTAGAACGCGGCACGGCGGAAAAAGTCACGCTAGGTGGAGATGCCGGACGCCTGACAGGTTATTATCACGTATCTGATCAAGGGCATGTTGAGCAGGAGAATGATGCAGCCACTAGCCAGAATCCATCCAGAAAAGTGGTTCTTTTCATTCATGGTTCAGGTTCATCAGCGGAAGAACAGTCTGGGGCTATTCAGAATCATTACCAGAAGCAAGGTATTGATTTACTGGCAGTGAACATGCGTGGCTATGGTTCCAGTGATGGCAGCCCGAGTGAAAAGGGGTTATATCAGGATGCCCGTACGATGTTCCATTATCTGGTTAATGATCGTGGTATCAAACCAGAAAATATCATCATACATGGCTACTCAATGGGGGGCGCGGTTGCGGCTGATCTTGCCCGTTATGCAGAATATCATAGCCAGTCGGTATCCGGTTTATTGCTGGACAGACCGATGCCAAGCATGACCAAAGCGATAACCGCCCATGAAGTACCAAACCCGGCAGGCATCACTGGTGTGCTGGCAAAAGCGGTGAATGGTCAGTTCTCAGTTGAGAAAAACCTACAGGGTATTTCGAAACAGACGCCAATCATGTTGCTGACTGATAACGAAGGACTGGGTGAAGCGGGTGAAAAACTCCGTACTAAACTGGTCGCAGAGGGTTATCAGGTATCCGGTGAACAGACTATCTATGATCATACCGCCAGCAACCGGTTAATGAACCAGTATGCTGAACAGATTGTATCAGGTCTGCTTCCGGCAAAAGGTCATAACGATACAGCTAGCAATGAGGTGAAAAAACCGCTTAAAGATAATACGCCAGAAACTGTTGAACGTGTGGTTAACAATCAGAATGTTGAAACATGGGAAAAAGTTGCGGTTAAACCCCATGCTGAAGGCGGAGAAAGTCGCTTTAACAGCCAGATTATTATTCAGACAGAAAACGATCCTGTTGCTTTGCAAGCCGCTGCGAGTCTGGCAGGGAAACACCCTGATACCAGTGTTATTGTCCAGCTTGATGCCGATGGTCAGTATCGTGTGGTTTACGGCGATCCGGCTCAACTGTCCGGTAAATTACGCTGGCAGATAGTCGGGCACGGGCGTGATGAATCAGCCCGGAACCTGACCCGTATGGGAGGATACAGTGCCGATGAGCTGGCGTTGAAACTGAAACAGTTCAGCGCAGACTTCAGACAGGCCGGAACGCCTGAACATATCAGTCTTGTTGGTTGCTCATTGATTGGTGATGACAAGCGTGATGGTTTTGCCCGTCGCTTTATTTCAGCACTTGACGATCAGGGACTGCGCACCACGGTATCAGCCCGTAGCAGCGAAGTTGCGGTAGACAGCACCGGCCGCAAACATACACGGGATGCTCAGGAGCAGTGGGTTCACAAGCTGGTGGACAACAAAATTGTGTTGGGCTGGAATGATAAGGGTGAACTGGAGTCATATTCTGAACATATCCGCCGCGGTATCTCCGAAAATGATATTGCGCTGTCTCTTGTGGGTCACTCCGGTGCTCAAACCGAAGTGAAAGGAGCAATTGCTGAAAATACCGAGACATTCCATGCACCCGAACAGCGTGAAAAAGAGAATGACAGTGCTCCGAATAGCAATTCCCCGAATGATACGGCTTCTGACCGTCATCTGAGTTATTCCGGCAATATTCAGGTACAGGTTGGTGAAGGTGAATTTACCGCCATTAACTGGGGAACCACCAATGTGGGGATCAAGGTGGGTACAGGTGGTTTCAAATCGCTGGCTTTCGGTGATAACAATGTGATGGTTCACATCGGGAACGGAGACAGCAAACACAGTGTTGATATCGCTGGTTATCAGGCACTTGAAGGCGCACAACTGTTTGTGGGTAACCGTAACATCAGTTTCAATATGGGGCGCAGCAATGATCTGATTGTGATGCTGGAAAAATCCATTCCGACCCCGCCATTAATTAATCCATTTGATGGCGCAGCACGTATTTCCGGGGTATTGCAGAGTATTTCATCACAAAACTCGACTGGTTTGTTTAGTTCAGCAGACTGGCTGACGGCGCAGGATCAACAGTGGACACTGGAGGGCGCGAAGAAATACGTCAGTGATTTATCCGGTCTTGATCTGACCAGTAGTGTCAAATATGAAACTCTGACGGAACTTAACACAGAGAATGAGCGCAGCAGCCGTGGGCTGAAAAATGATCTCGAAAACACGCTGAATAAGAAATACAACCAGTGGCTGGGAGGAGAAGGTAATAAACCTGAACTGAGCCAACTTAGTCGGGCGGATAAATTCCGTCAGGCGAATGAGAAACTGGCCTTTAACTTTGCCGTTGGCGGGCAGGGTGCGGATATTCAGGTGACAACCGGTAACTGGAATTTCATGTTCGGTGACAACATTCAGTCGATACTGGATACCAATCTGGGTTCAGTGTTTGGCCTGATGACGCAGGAATACACCGCCACAGGCATGGCAAAAACCACGTTTACATTCAGCCCGACCGATTTGCCGCGTCAGATTAAAAATAAACTGTTGGGAAATCTGGCCGGTGTCAGTGCGGATACCACGCTGGCGGATATTTTTGGCGTTGATTACACACCGGACGGACGTATTGTTTCCCGCAGTGGCCAGCCAGTGGATGGTGTTGCCATCATGCAGGAAATGCTGGAACTCATTGGCGAATTCAGCGGTGATCAGCTGAAGTCATTTACTGATCCGCAAAAGTTACTTGATGGACTGAAAGCGGGGCTGAACACGGGTATTGATGGCATTAACTCCTTTGCCGAAAGTCACGGGCTGAAAGCGAAAGCCCCTGATGAAACTTCAGAAGATAAAATATCCCTGAATGAAGGAGATAAACCTACAGAACAAACTGAAAGTGAACAGCCGGAACGCGCATTCGGATTTAGTTCCCTGAACCTGCCAAACCTGTTTGCGACGTTGTTCAGTCAGGATAAACAGGCAGAAATGCAATCACTGGTGAGTAACCTGAAAGAAAACCTGACGGCAGACCTGCTGAATATGCAGGATAAAACGTTTGATTTTCTGCGTAACAGTGGGCATCTGCAAGGTGATGGTGATATTCACGTCTCCCTCGGTAACTACAATTTTAACTGGGGTGGTGATGGTAAGGATCTGGGCGCGTATCTGGGAGATAACAATAACTTCTGGGGTGGCCGTGGTGGTGATGTCTTTTACTCGGTAGGAACCTCCAATATCTTCGCTGGCGGCGAAGGTAATGACCTCGGTGTTCTGATGGGACGTGAAAATATGATGTTTGGTGGGGCAGGCAATGATGTTGCTGTGCTGGCCGGACACATTAATTACGCCTATATGGGAGATGGTGATGATCAGGTCTTTGCCTTTGGTGAAGGTGGCGTGATTGAAGGTGGTAAAGGGCGTGACTACATCGTGGCTTCCGGTAATTTCAACCGTATTGATGCAGGTGAAGATCAGGATTATGTTGTCACCATCGGTAATCACAATCAGGTCTTACTGGGTGCGGGTGATGATTTTGCAACTGTATTCGGCAACTATAACCGGATAGATGGCAACGCGGGCAATAATGCTATTAAGCTGATGGGCTATCACGCAGTGATTAACGGTGGGGCGGGTAATGATCACCTGATTGCCGATGTGGTTTCTAAATTCAGCCGGTTTAATGGTGGTGAAGGTAATAATCTGCTGGTATTGGGCGGCTATCAGAACCACTTCAAAGGCGGTTCTGGCGTCAATAGTTTTGTCGTCAGTGGTGATGTGATTGATAACGTCGTTGAAGATATCAAACTGGGTGACAGGATTATTTTCAACAATATCAACTGGCAGAACCTGTGGCTCCAGCGCAGCGGCTATGATCTGGTATTGCTGACTAATCGCAATATTCGCGATACATCGGGACAAGGGCAGTTTGAAGGGTTGGGGTCTGTGACTTTCACTGATTACTTTAATGGCAACCGTGCGGATATCATTACCCGGATGGGGAATAAAGATACTCAGGGTGAGTGCGAGTATACTGCCCTCTCAGCCAGTGCGGTGGATACATTAGTACAGGCTATGAGTGGGTTTGCACCTGATATTGGTGACAGTGGTTTTATTGATTTGCTGGATAGCCAGACAAAATCAACTATTATCGCCGCCTGGGCAGACACAACAAGCGGGAAATCTAAGTTAACCTGATGATTGACAGTATTTTATTGTTTCGGTGTTTATAGTATCGCAATTAATCACGCTTTACTGGTTAGAAAAATAAAGCCCTATGTGAAATAGGGCAGATATAAACCGGTATTTAGGTGGATATATGGTTATTTAATTAAATGGCTCACATTAGTGAGCCATTTTTATTAACCTTACTCAATTATACCCTTACTTACTAAGAACGAAAGCACCGAACTCACCATCGCTATCTGGAGAACCAATTATTCCACTTATACCGCTAGCGTCCTTATCAGTATATCCCCATACCATAGTTTTACCTGACAAAAAATCGAATCCAGAAATGCCAGTAAATTTCGCTGCAGCATTAGTATAAATTGTACTACCGCCTGAGTACTCTCCATTTTGAAGTGTAGCTACCGGTTGATTATTTAAAAGAATTTGGCTATTAACTGAAGCTACTGGAATAACACCAGTGGTGGGTATTGTGTACTTAGCATTTAGGGTCATGGTTAAATCATTGCGAATCTTGCCCATTTTTTCCTGGAATACTACAGGGCCAGAATAAGAATCATGCTTACCAGCATTAGCATATTGACGCCAGGTAGTATTCGACACATATTCCCAGGGGGTCGCTAGGAATATTTTATCACCTGCCTGACCTACACTTGCGTTCCCATCTTTGTTTCTAAATAACGAGTGATTGGGTGTATCGGGATCTTTTATTATACTGGCAGTGTCACCACCTGGACCAAATTGAATAAACTTATACTGGCTTTGATTGTATTTTTTGTTTTGATCCCATCCCGTATATTCATTTCCCATACGAGAAATATAATCGCCAGAAGCGGCAAACCACACCTTATTATTCCCCAGGAAACGAGTTATCCGATCATCAGACTGCCCCTGAGGCGCACCAGGCGCAGCCCCCGCCTGATAAGATATGTAGGTGTTTGTAATTCCGGGTTTTTCCGTAACCTCAACCGGAATCGTCTTAGTAATATCCGTCGAAAAATTATGATGGGATCCCCCTCCTTTAGAGCAGGCTGTAACAGAAAGAACCAGAGCGAGAGCTAAAAATATTTTAGACTTTGCGTTCATATAATGACTCCAATCTGTTTTTTAGAAAAACTAAGGAGATACTGTTGAGATTAAGTTTAAGTTAAATATTTTTTTTTTCAAATTTTAGCAGGATTTAATTTTTCAAATTAAAACAATCAGATATTAACGATGGGAAACTTTGTTCCATATTTACTGTTGGGATTTTCACCCCGTTCACACGATGATAACGTATGACAGGAGTATATGTTGATGACAATGGTTGTGCATTTTATTAAGCCGGCGTGTTTCTATCTAAACCTCTCTGTTCAGTTAAACCATTAAAAATTACTCCTGAAATCAACAAAAATATCTTTTTCATTATAGGAATAAAGAGAATGGGTACTTTTATTTTTTATATAAGAAAAAGTGAGGGTTGGGTAAATGCCAAATAAATTAATATTTTCATTTGAGAGTGAAAGAGAAATGGAATCAGTAACATCTTTTCTTTTGAATTTATATATATACCCAGGCAGCCAAGTATTAGGATCATCTGGATTTATACCTGGCATTATCCTAATTGAAGTATTACCCTGGTAATTCGTTTTCATCCTTCGATAGCTTAACTCTACTAAATAATCATCTAAAAACAGTTTCCTGATTAGAAGACCAGCCCCCTTGTCATGATGACTATCTTCTTTAGATTTTCTGTCTGTTATGCCATAGCTCCCGGATAATGACATATATAAATCATTAAAAGGTATAAAGATTAATGAGCTGCTAACGAAATTAACGTCTCCGTTAAGTTCTTTTCTCTTGTTATAATAATCATTTCTGTTTTCATAAAAGATAGTATATTTGAAGTTATCATTTAAACTCGATAACTTAAACAGATTAAACCCAATTGCATCATAATAAGGTTTTAAACTTGCATCTTTAGATGAACCACTACCACCACCATAAAATGCTTTCATATAAAAAGGTTTGAAGTATAAATAATTTGAATAATCTTCAAAGCCGAATTTATTGCCTATTCTAGTGCTGAATTGATTAAATCTTTCTTCTTTCCGATAATTAATCCCATAAACATCAATGTCAAATTCAGAGAATAAGCCAGAATCAAAAAAATATTTTTTTCTCATACTTGGGCTGTAGGAAAGTCCCACATCTTTTTTCCTTATATTGTCGTAGCGACCCTCATATGTTCTTTTGTCAGTGATTTTTGTGATATTTGAATCTCTTTTGAAGGAGAAACCCATATCAAATTTAACTTCTTTTCCCTTTTCGATATGTTTTATGTAATCATTTAAAATTTTCTTTTCTTGTTCATTATGGGTTAATAGTAATAAGTCATTGAAAACTTTTTCGGATTCATTGTATCGTTTATTGAGTAAGTAAAGTATGGCCAAATCAAATTTGGCGGTTGGGTTATCATACTTTTTGATAAATTTCTCTAGCTTATTGATAGCCTCCTGATATTCTCTTTTTTTCATGAGAATTTTAGCCTCAGCCCAAAGGATCAGGTAGGGGTCTTGACTGTGCGATCTTTTATAAAGATTAAGTAATTCTTCAAGGTTATCATTTTGTTCATAAATAAAAGAGACAATTGCATTTTCAAGTAATCTGGGTTGCCTTAATATTTCATCTTCCGTATATACATTTGGGTTTTTTATTACTTCTTGAGGTTTTATTTCTTCGGCTATTACGACATGGCTTATAGGCATAAACAGGGTGGTAACAGCAGTTATAAGGATGGATTTTATTTTTTTCATAGGGTTTTCATTGGCAATGATAGCATGTTAAAGGGTAACCAAATGACCTTTGCCTTAATTGTAGTTATGTACAGCATCTACAATGCCGCTAATACTGTCATTTTCCGGTTAATCTAATCCAGAAAAAAAGATTGACCTTCAGAGAAATAACTGCTGAATTACGGTCTTATCCTCCCTTCTTTTAAAATAAGCTACTACAGAGAGAATTAAAGAAATGGATACGATGACTTTAGATTTCATATAATGATCCTAGCCTGCTTAATTAAAATTAACGGGATAGTTTTAAGCTTAATTTAAAATTAATTTTTTTCAAACAAAGAGTAAATCTGAACAAAAGTATATGGATTTTTTCAATAAGAGCAGGGACATCATAGTTCTGATGTATTCCCGGAAGGAAGAACAGCGTACATTTTAGTTGCCAGCAGAATTCGGTGATGGAGGTAATCCGTGCAGATGGATTAATTGATCTGGATAGCTATCCTTTTAAAGAAGCGAGTCTTCACAGGCCAAACTACGTTGTGGCACTTGTTACTACACCTGATGCGCCAGACGGAAACTGCTTGCTCAGTTTATGGGGCTATCATTGGTATCGGTGAATTATGAGTGACAATAAAGATGGCAGAACTCCCTTACCGCCGTGATGCATCCTGAAATCCATTGTGGATACTAACTGATCCATTGTTGTCTGTCTGAAAACAGCGTTAAAAATAATAGAATGTTTTTTATTCTTATTGGGTGAGGTTATTCGGACTCACTATAGTGGTTAAACGGACTTTGTCTCTACTGTATGTTGATTTTAAATCTAAATTTAAGATATTTTCATTTGAAGTGATAAGTTCACCATTCTTTATTCTGGTTGTTATCAATTATTGAATTATACACTTCGTCTTTCAGGTTGCCTCTTTGTTGGCTGCGTTCGTTCACCCCGGTCACCGTTTTTATAGACATACGGTTATCTATGCTCTTGGGGATTACTGAGAGGCTCCTGCCTCTCACCGGAGGCCAGCCTTTGGCTGGGCAAATTCGTTCCCGACGAATTTGTTACTCCCTTGCCGCCGCGACGCATCTTGAAATCCATTGTGTATAGAGCTTATCCGGTTAGGCTCTGCGTAAATTGATACAACTAAATGTGGTTAATTATTAACTGATATTGAAACATTTTAAAACCTATTTAACGGTATTTAGTTGTATGTCTGAAAAATTTGTTCAAACCATTTCCAGCGTCAATTATAACAAAGGCGTGTTCTCCCTCTACTTTGTCGGGCAAGAGCCTAATAAAATGGCAAATGGTGTATTAGCTGAAAACGATCAGGAACTGGAGTTAAAGCAGGTTATTCATATGCCTGCGTCTGGTTTTATGTATATGGTTTCTATGGTGAAGAATATGCTGGAAGATCCTCGCATGGAAGCTGAAATCAATAAATTAATGACTGCTGGCTTTCTCGCTGTTCCTGCTGAGGTTGCAGGGCCTTCTGATACGACGACTCCTTCCAATACCGAAAGCAAATAAATGGCTGTCGAGTATTTTTTCATCATTTTAATTTAACCTGTTTTATTAACACTGAGATAAACATCAACGCCCAGTTGCTTTTTGTGATTGGGCGTTTTTGTCTTTAATTCTGGCATTTAATTTAGAGATTGAACTATGGGAAAACCGTTCTGGCGAAGTGTTGAATACTTTTTTACAGGAAACTACACCGCTGATGATGGTGATAATAATATTGTTGCTATCGGATTTGGCGGCCAAATTCATGCGTATGGTGGTAATGATCATATCGCGTTAGGTTCAATTGCGGCCTCGGTTTATACCGGTTCAGGCAATGATACTGTAGTCGGGGGTTCAGCCTACCTGAAAATCAGCGATACCAGCGGTAACCTGAATGTAACAGGGGCATCCGGGTATGCGGAAATTGAAAAAGAAGGTGAAGGTAATATTGTTTTTTCCGGGGCAGCCGGTGGTGCGGTTATCCAGCATAATGGCCGCTCTGGTCATCTGAACTATTCAGGCGCGGGCGCTTACAATAGCCTTAATCGTCATGGTGAAAAAGGCAATATCACATTTTCCGGCGCTGGCGGTTATAACCATTTCTATTCAGATGTTACCCACGGCAATATCCATTTTATGGGGGCGGGTGGCTATAACCAGATCACGCGGAAAGGCACGGATGATAATTTCGGCGGAGAAGGGATGGCCTATGCAAAAGCAGAAGATATGGTTCTGATGTCGGCAACGCTGGCAGGCAACTGGATCCAGAACCATCAGAAAGTCACCGCCGTTAAATCAGCACGTGAAACCAATACCCACCTCTTTGCACTTATTGATGGAAACGTTACCAAAGTCAATAAGATCCATCTGAGCAATGACCCGCAAACCGGCAGACTGAAATATTTCACGACATCGTGGTTCAAGGAGGGTAATCACCTTAATAATCTGGCATCACATGATATCTCCGAACGTAACGGTTTCCAGATTATCAACCTTGATAACGCCTATACCCTGTCTGACCTGAAGGCTGAATATCATCAGGCATTTACGATACATGCGATGGAGAAAGAACTGCCGGAAAATGAGTGGGTAACTTATGCTGACGGTGTTCAGATTGCGGCAGAAAATATTACGCTGTCAGATGCCCGAATGGGGGGATATGCCATTTCCACTGATGGCTCAACGGTTGATGTAAAACCGGTAAAATCCAATCGGATGGAAAATACTTATCTGTATGCCCGTGTATTGGGGGAATATACCAAGGTTGTGGTCGTTCAACTGAAAAACGACCCTGAAACCGGAAAGCTGAAATACATCGCCACACCGTGGTACAAAGCCGGTGATCAAACGGCAGTTATGGCTGATCAGTTTATCGGCCCTAATTACGGTTATTCCTCTTTGGGTAAAGGCAGTTATACACTGAGTCATGTGCATTACAGCGTCAATACCGTCAGGGTAACATCCGGAACTATTGCTGATGTGAGTAGTGTCCGTGAACAGGCATTATTCACGTCTGATATAAAAAAAAATGACAGCAGCGGTGATGTCCGGTTCGAAGGCGCAGGGGGCGGCAATGTTATTAAATCCAATGTGGCTCGTGGCAATGTTTACTTTAAAGGGGCCGGTCTTGCAAATGTTATTCTGCACAACTCGGAAATTGGTGATACCGAATTCAGGGGAGCTGGTGCGGCAAATGTTATTTTCAAGAAAGGCAAAAAAGGCCATCTGAATTTCAACGGTGGCGGTATCGCCAATGTTATTACCCATATCAGCACGTCTCATCTTACCTCCGATTCATCCCCGTCTGATTTACCGCAAACCGATGACAGCCATAGTCGGGTTATCGCTTTGGGGGGCGCTAATGTCCTGACCCGCAAAGGTCATGGCCGGGTCTTTTCTGTGATGGGAGGGGGTGCCAATGTACTGACTCATCTCGGGAATGGCGAAACAACCGGTGTCATGATGGGCGGTGCCAATGTTCTGACCAAAGTGGGTGACGGTGATACCACCGGCATCATGCTGGGACTGGGTAATGTCCTGACCCATGTGGGTAACGGTAGAACACTGGGCGCGATGGGGGCTGTCGGTAACGTCTTTACCAAAGTGGGTGACGGGGAAACCATTGCCGCGATGCTCGCTGTCGGGAATATTTTTACCCATATCGGCGATGGTGAAGTCTGCGCAATGATGGCCGGCGGCGGCAATGTCTTTACCAAAGTGGGTAACGGCAATGCGCTGGCACTGATGGTGGCACTGGGTAATGTGTTCACTCATGTGGGAGATGGCCTGAGTGTTGCCCTGATGGTAGCGAAAGGCAACCTTGCCACTAAGGTGGGGAATGGCGAGAGCCTTGCTGCCATGATTGGTGTGGGTAATGTAATGACCCATATTGGCAACGGGAGTACTTTTGCCGTGATGGTAGGGGAAGCCAATATTTTCACCAAATCGGGTGATGACCTGACAGCGGCTGTGATGATTGGCAAGGCTAACATCTATACCCATGTGGGTCAGGGCACCAGCATCGGGTTGTTTGCCGGTAATGCCAATATCATGACCAAAGTCGGCGATGGCACGACGCTGGCAGCAATGTTTGGTCAGGCTAAC
>NZ_CAWQJR010000112.1:0-111085 GCF_963894935.1 Xenorhabdus sp. PB61.4 | reverse complement strand
ACTATTATCATTGCAATAATAGTTTATTAGAGGTATTTGATAACACAAATGCCTTATGGATTTCAAGATACATTGTGGTAGTTAAGGTATGAATTTATCCGGCGAAAATATGTATTCCGGATGAGAGGTTGTAATCTTTATAAAAACGGTAATAGCGATAAATGCGTAAAGATAACAGAAAAACTGATTGAAATATGTCGGATAAAGACCTTCCGTAGCGGAAGGCCGTTATTTGTAAATAAGCCTTAATCATAAAACAGCCAGTGACTGTTTTTATCACATCAGGAAAAGGCCAGGAAAGGAGAGATACACAGTAAAATCCCTGTGAAAATAATTAAAACCAGTGAGATTCCTTTGTAGTGATGAAGGCTGGGGACTTTATAAACCAGATAGGCTGGAATCAGACAGCCGACAATCCCAAATATCGGGCTACAGATAGAGGTGAAACTTAAAACAGGTGCATTCAGAATGATAGCTCCCCACGCCAATAAAATAGCAAATACCATAATGCCTTTTTGGACCCACTTTTCATTGATTTTTGCAGCAGGCATTAACCGTCCGAGCAGGTTCATGGCTATTCCCTGACTGGCTTCGCGGAATCCGAGGTAAACACCAAAAAAAGCAGTCATAACAGCGAAGACATTGAGCATGACACTGACAAAAATGACCCAGCCACCAGGGAAAAATTGGGCGGCAATCGCAAGTGCAGAAATATTCTGCTCATAAGCTTTGATTGCTTCATCGTGTCCTAATGCCAGCGTGAAAGAGACGGCATAGAAAAATACCGTACAAAACAGGATAGCAAAGGCAATATTCATCGCCCGCAGTGCCTTATAGCGGGCAACTTCGCGGTTGCTTTCATGACTTCGATAAGAGATAACCATCGGGCTTAGTGTCTGAATAAACAAAATGGAAGTCAGCGTGAAAGGCAGTGTGATAATGGCTTTTTTGATTAACATGGAAAAAGGAGGAAGCGCACCGATATTGTATAGGTGCCACATACCAATCATGGAAAGCCCCAGTGCTGCAACAACAACTAATTTTACCGTTACCATCAGGCTGGAAACTTTAAATAGTAATTGCTCACTACGGGAAGAAATCATCACCAAAATACAGATTAAGGCCAGACCATAAAAAGGATTTTCGGAGAGTAAGTTATCGGTCACTCCGAAGGTTTGTAGGTATGAGGCACTATCGTTGGTAATTGCAGTGGAGTAAACAAACATCCAAATTACCAGCATAATAAAGTAGAGCACACCTAATAAAACCCCCCAGTTTTTACCAAGATAACCCCCGATTATGCTGGGGTAGTCTTTACATTCGGGGGATTCGGCAAGTGTATTAATGAATAACCGCTGAAAAAGATACATAGCCGGATAGCCGATAACTGAAGAGAGCAGGAAAACCCATAGTCCCATCAGACCAACCTGAACAGGAAGGAAAACAATACCTGCTCCTATGGCCATGCCAATACTCATAATCACCCAACCCATGTCAGTACCATTGAACTTTATGGCCTGTTTCCATTCAGCTTCTTTCATATTGGCTCGTTTTGCTGCCGAAGAAACATGAGACATGGGCTGATTACCTTTTATTGCTGTTTTCATAATAGTTCTCGCTTACATTTTTGGTGTTGGAGTCGGGTTTAGCTAAGACAGGGAGACGTACCATATAAACACCAAAGAATTGTTTGCTCAGAAAATGAATTGTTGTGTGTTGATATTAAAGAATTTTATGAAGAAAATGTTTTCCGGATGACTCTGGCTTAATACGTTTTTGGGAAGAGTCATTTTTATGCCTAAATGGGAAAGGTGTATCATTTTCTTTTTATATCAGGAAGTTGTAATTGCTTATGATATTGAAAATTTAAACAATCAGAGAGAAAGCGATGTGTTTTATCACATACGAACTTGCTCAAAACGTCCTGTCAGTATTAAATCCTTTTTATTATTTTCATTATGATATAATTTAGGATATTAATCTAGTTTTTTCTTATTGACGATAAAAAATGGATGAAAATTCATCTGTCCTGATGAGAGTAATTTTATTTGTTTATTTTTATGCTTTATTTAAGCTGAATCAATTTATGGTTAGAGTTTTGTATTAATTTATCGATTAAAATAAAAATAACGGAACGGGATAGATGCTTATCAAATATTATTTAGTGATTATTTAAATCATCCGGTATTTATATGGTTTTAAAATGGCATTTTTTGTTTTATTTATTTTTTAAAATTCTATTTGTTTTGTATTTACGTTTTTTTAGCGAGTTATTTCTATTTTTAGATAGGAATGAGTGATTTTATCGTAGTTGTGATATTCAAAAATCATCAGGTATAGTGACACAGAGCAGGCCTGGTGAGAGAAGTTCTGGAGGAGGGGTTAAGTATCATTTAAGTCAGAGTTTATACAATTATTCCTATTTTTAGTGGGTTGTTTGGAAATAATATTCCGCAATATATGATATTTCTATAATGATATTTTAAGGATTAATATCTTCAGTTTTGTTTAACTATAGTGATCAGCATTGTTGATAATATTATGTTTTATTTCATGGACTTTTCCTATGATAAAATCTATTATTTGGCCGTTTTATCTTGGTCATATCTGCCGTTATATACTTAATTTCGCTTAAATAGAAACCAGCAAGATAATATAAAGGTATCACTGACCTGACAGGCTGTTAATCAAAAAATTCGCAGGAAGAAAATAATGAAAAGTAAACTGACTTTAGCTTCTGTTTGTCTGGCTTCACTTATGCTAGCCGGTTGTGCAACAGAATCCTCATCAACTCTTCAGGTTCAAAAAGTTTCCTCTTATAACACAACCTATAAAGGTATTCGCAGCCCTATTGCCGTGGGTAAGTTTGAAAACCGTTCAAGCTACCAGAATGGTATTTTCTCTGATGGAATTGATCGTTTGGGTAACCAGTCAAAAACTATTCTGGTGACAGACTTACAGCAAACCGGTCGTTTTAATGTGCTGGAGCGCACGAATATGGCTGAATTGCAAACAGAAGCCGGATTACAAGGTAAAGCACAGAAGTTAAAAGGGGCAAGTTATGTCATTACTGGTGCAGTGACTGAATTTGGCCGTAAAGAAGTCGGTGATCACCAGTTATGGGGAATTTTAGGTCGTGGTAAATCACAGATCGCTTATGCAAAAGTGATGCTGAATGTGGTGAATGTGGAAACGTCTGAAGTCGTTTTCTCTTCAGCGGGAGCCGGGGAGTACAAGCTATCCAACCGTGAAATTATTGGATTTGGCGGCACTTCGGGTTATGACTCCACTCTGAATGGCAAGGTTTTAGATTTGGCAATTCGTGAAGCTGTGAATGATTTAGTGTCAGGTATTGAAAGTGGTGCCTGGAAGCCAACGAATTAATAATAAATATTATATAGGAAAGATTATTTAATGTTTTTGATGAAAAAGACGGGGATGTTACTGGGCACGCTAGTGTTAGTCGGATGTGTACAGGCACCGAAAACTATTTATGAATGGGGTGATTACCAGTCAACGCTTTACCAGTATTACCAACAAGATAAAACTGGGCCACTGGAGCAGATACAGGCTCTGGAAAAAGTGATTGAACAGGCAAAAGCCAAAGATAAACCTGTTCCTCCCGGCCTGCATGCACAAATGGGGCTACTGTACAGCAAAACAGGCAATATTGAGGATGCCTTTCAGCAGTTTGAAATAGAGAAAAGATTATTTCCTGAATCTGCACCTTATATGGATTTTCTGCTGAGTAAAAATAAGGGAGTGAAATAATGAACCGAATTTTGGGTGCGATTGGTGCTTTATTTTTGCTGATACTGACGGGGTGTGCCAAACAGGCACCGCATGATTATTCTGCTTTAAGGGCAAGCGATCCTAAATCGATACTGGTTCTGCCCGCAGTGAATAAGTCTGTAGATGTGAAAGCCGCTGGCAGTGTGATTTCTCAGGTTACTTATCCATTGGCTGAGTCAGGATATTATGTTTTTCCTGTTGCGGTAGTAGAAGAAACCTTCCGGCAGAATGGCGTGTCTGAGGCTCAGGATATTAGTAATATCAGCTATAAGAAACTGCATGATATTTTTGGTGCAGATGCAGCGCTTTACTTGGATATCACGCAATACGGTACACAATATCAGATCATCAGTAGTGATACTCGTGTAACTGCTGAGGCTCGTTTGGTTGATTTGCGTACAGGTGAAAAAATATGGGGCGGTATAGCAACAGCCTCCAGCGCAGAGAATCGCAACAATGGTGGTGGCGGAATTATTGGTATGTTAGTGTCTGCGGCCATTGAACAAATTGTTAATACTGTCGCTGATAGAGGCCATGAGATTGCGGGCATTACGAGTAACCGTTTGTTAAGTGCCGGGCAATATTGGAATGGCCACCTGCTGTATGGCCCACGTTCAGCGTTTTATCGTAAAGAAAAAACAGAATAATTATTCCTGTTATTTTTCAGATTACGTTGTTACAAAAATGCCGCAGGTAATTACTGCGGCATTTTTATTAACGTTCTTTAGCCTGATTAGACATCCAATCGCTTAGTTTGCCATTTTTTGGATTTCCAGCGCCACGCGTTTACCAGACCACGAACCCACTCATCACAGAAAAAGCCAATCCAGATCCCCAGAATGCCCATTCCCATGGTAATTCCCAGAAAATAACCAACGGGGATAGAGATACCCCACATGAAAATCAGGGCAGTATAAAGCGGGAACCGGGCATCGCCGGAAGCTCGCAGTGCGTTGACCATAACGATATTAAAAGTACGTCCCGGCTCCAGAAACACAGATAGCAGGAAGAGTGGCAGCAACAGCTCAATGATTTTTTGGTCTTCTGTCATCAGGCCTAGAAGGGGTTGCCGGAAAGCCCAGAAAGATAAGACCACCCCAATTGTGACGATAACACCGATTTTCAGGCTTTTTATACCGCGAATATAAGCCTCTTCAAAGCGTTTTGCCCCGACAAGGTGACCAACCATAATTTCGTTACCAATACTGGTGGCAATCCCAAAAAGCATAATGAACAGTGATAGCTGGAAATACAGTGTCTGTGCTGCCAGAGATGTTTCGCCCATCAAACCGATAAACGCCTGTGCAGTCATGTACTGCAATATCCACACGAGGTTTTCACCAGCCGCAGGCAAACCGATATGCAAGATTTTACCCAGCATATTCTTTGACCAGCATATGAGTAATTTTGGTACCAGCTTTATTTTCAGGCCATAAAATAGCAAGCCGCAGAGGAGAATAACTGCAACAGTACGACCAAATACTGTAGACCATGCCACACCTTCGAGGCCATATTTAGGTAGCCCGAAGAACCCGTACAGAACAATCATATTGCCGACAATTGTCAGTAAATTGGCGATCAGGGTGACATACATGGCTGATTTTGATTTGCCATATACTCGCAAGCAGGCTGCCAGAATAATTGAAATGGCTTCTGGTATCAGACAGATACCCAAAATATGCAGATAAGCAAATCCATCATCCATCAGGTTTTCTGGCAGATTCATGATATGCAGGATTTTGTAGCCGAAGAAAATAGTTACCAATGCACAGCCAAAACCCAGCACAAAATTAAAGGCGATGGAAATGTGGATCGCCTGACTGGCTTTATCCCGCCTTCCTGAACCGAGGTATTGGGCGATGACAACGCTGCAACCAACGCTGATAAAATTGAAGATAGTAATGAATAGATCAAAAACATGATTCCCAACGCCCATCGCAGCCAGATAGGCCGAAGAAATATGGCTAACCATATAGGTATTGATTAACAGCGTCGCCATATGAAGAAAAATATCAATGAAGATCGGCCAGCTCAGGGAAAAAAGCGAACGATCAACAACATCAGATTGATGCATTATAAAAAACCTATTGTTTGAATTGAAATGAGTGGTCTTTTTGTGGTGTGACATATACTCAGAATACAGTCGTAATTTTACTTGGTTTATTGGTTGATTGATAGGCAAAACACGCGATTTGCTGATAGATAACAGGTAATAAAATTTATGGCTATGACTTGATTCTTATCCCCGATTCACTGGATAATCTTCTGCCTCAAATTATCTCACCATTTTTTTATCTCAAAAGCCAAACGATTGCGTATGAGAAATGGCTGAACTGATAGCACCAGCATTTTTAGTGTTATTAAGTGACGTAATCGTTTTCGTCGGGAGGGGAGTAAAGAAATGATGAGAAAAATAATGATCGATATTTAACACACTGGCAGGGGATAAACATGTCTGGCATGCGGGCACCAACTCAATGCAAACTCGATAGGTATTTTAAGATAACTGAACGTGGAAGCTCGGTACGTCAGGAGATTCTCGCTGGGTTAACAATATTTCTGGCTATGGTGTATTCCGTGATTGTTGTACCGGGTATGCTCGGACAAGCCGGATTTCCTCATACCGCGGTATTTATTTCTGTCTGTCTGGTGACCGGCATTGGCTCATTGCTGATGGGATTATGGGTTAATTTGCCGATGGCAATTGGCTGTGCCATCTCACTGACTGCCTTTACTGCTTTTAGTCTGGTATTAGGGCAGCAAGTTAGCATCCCTGTTGCACTGGGCTCTGTTTTTCTGATGGGATGTATATTTACCTTTATTTCTGTTACCGGTATTCGAGCCTGGTTATTGCGTAATATTCCAATGGGAATTGCACATGGGGCAGGAATTGGTATCGGATTATTTTTGCTGCTTATTGCGGCAAATGGCGTCGGTCTGGTGATTAAAAATCCGAAGGAAGGATTACCGGTTGCCTTTGGTACACTGACTGCCTTTCCTGTCTTTATGACTCTGCTTGGTCTGGCTGCGATTATCGGTCTGGAAAAGAAAAAAGTCCCCGGTGGCATTTTGCTGGTTATCATCGTTATTTCAATCATTGGCCTGATTTTCGATCCTGCGGTGAAATATCAGGGATTTTTTAAAGTGCCTACATTAGGAGAAGACGGCCTTTCCCTGATGTTCAGTATGGATATTATGGGGGCGTTGCAGCCTGCTGTCCTGCCAAGCCTTCTTGCACTGGTGATGACCGCAGTATTTGATGCCACAGGGACTATCAGAGCTGTGGCCGGGCAGGCCAACTTGTTGGATAAGCGTGGGCAGATTATTAGTGGTAGTAAGGCGTTAACCGCTGATTCTGTCAGTAGTATTTTTGCCGGAGCGATAGGCTCTTCGCCTGCTGGCGTTTATATCGAATCTGCCGCAGGGAGTGCTGTAGGCGGAAAAACAGGGTTAACTGCGACCATTGTCGGTATTTTGTTTCTGCTGATCTTATTCCTTTCTCCATTGTCATATCTGGTTCCTGCGTATGCCACTGCACCGGCTTTAATGTATGTCGGTCTGCTGATGCTGAGTAATGTGAGAAAACTGAATTTCGATGATTCTGTTGATGCTGTGTCGGGGCTGTTGTGCGCCGTATTTATCGTTCTGACCTGTAATATCGTGACAGGAATTATGTTGGGTTTCAGCACGTTGGTTGTCGGGCGTATTTTTGCCGGTGAGTGGCGTAAGCTGAATATTAGTACGATAGTCATCGCCACTGCACTGGTGGTATTCTATGCCAGCAGTTGGGCTATTTAGCCAGAACTAGCCTGAAAGTTATGCGTAAGCGGTTAACGCTTGCGCATATATCTCCCTGCCTGATAATTTTTAAAACCTGTCAAATTTTCGACAAAATCCTTCAGATAAGTATAAAATAAGAAAATGGCTTGCGGGTCATTGATTCACAATGTGATTGTTTTTTGATTTTCCAGAATAACTTCAATTTTTGTGGTTATTAGCGCTGTTATTAGAAAGAAAAAACAGTCACAATCTCCTCACCGACGGATTTTTGGCAATTTGTAAGGGTAACATGGAAATATTCTTTACTATCTTGATCTTGATTTTGGTGGTGTCAGTTTCTGGTGTTCTTACTAAGGTGATCCCGTTCCGTGTCCCTTTGCCGATAGTGCAAATAGCAATGGGGGCGTTGCTGGCTTGGCCTCATTTTGGTTTACACGTTACTTTCGACCCTGAATTATTCCTCGTATTACTTATCCCTCCTTTGTTATTTGTTGATGGCTGGAAAACACCGACCAGAGAATTTTTTCACCATGGGCGTGAAATCGTTATTCTGGTTTTAGTGCTGGTTTTAGTAACAGTTGTCGGTATTGGTTATTTGATTTACTGGTTATTGCCGAGTATTCCGCTTATTGCGGCTTTTGCTCTGGCCGCCGTGTTGTCACCAACCGATGCCGTTGCCTTATCCTCAATCGTCGGGAAAGGGCGCATTCCTAAAAATATGATGAGTGTGCTGGAAGGTGAAGCGTTGATGAACGATGCTTCGGGTCTGGTCGCTCTGAAATTTGCTGTGGCAATTGCCATGGGAACAATGGCATTTACGGTAACCGGTGCAACATTCGAATTCTTTAAAGTTGCAATTGGTGGTCTGGCATCAGGCGTCGCTGTGACCTGGTTGTACAGTAAATCACTGCGATTGATGAGCCGCTGGAGTGGTGATGATCCCGCGACTCAAATCATGTTCATGATGCTGTTGCCATTCGCTTCTTACATGATTGCTGAACATATTGGTGTTTCTGGCATTCTGGCTGCTGTTGCGGCGGGTATGACTATCAGTACGGCCGGAGTGATCCGCAATGCACCGCTGGATATGCGTCTGCGAGCGGATAATGTCTGGGGAATGCTGGCATTCGTATTTAACGGGCTGGTATTCATCATGCTGGGGCTACAGTTGCCGGGGATTTGGGAGACTTCTGTTGCTCAGGCTGATCTCGACCCGCATGTGGAAACCTGGATGCTGTTTGCTGCTGTAGGCATTATTTATGGTGCACTGGTATTGCTGCGGTTCTGCTGGTTATGGCTGATGAAAAATACCAGTAAAATCCTGATGAAGAAGAAACCGCTGGAATTCTCAACCTACACTACGCGTGAATTATTGCTGGCCTCGTTTGCGGGAGTCCGTGGTGCCATTACTCTGGCTGGTGCTCTGTCCGTACCGCTTTTCCTGCCGGATGGTGATCCGTTCCCTGCCCGTTATCAGTTGATCTTTATTTCCGCAGGTGTGATTCTTGTTTCACTTTTTGTTGGCGTCATTGCCCTGCCACTCTTATTGAGAGGTATGAAAGTGGGAGACAAACAGGCTGATCTTGATGAAATCAGAATGGCGAAAGCAGCGATGGCTGAAGTTGCGATTGTCAGTATGAATAAAATGGAAGAACGCCTGTCTGCCAGCACAGAAGAAAAATTAGATGCTGAAGTGATTAGCGAAGTTGCTTCCCGGGTTACCGGTTACTTACGGCGCCGTACTGCGGGCACGGACGAAGGTGAACACAGCTTGGAGGTTGAAGAGCTGGAGCGCCGTTTCCGTCTGACTGCATTACGGGCTGAAAGAGGGGAACTGTATCACTTGCGCGCAACCCGTAAAGTTAGTAATGAAACATTACAGACGCTTCTGCATGACCTTGATTTGCTGGAAGCACTGTTAGTGGATAAATCTCAATAAATATGTGGCTATTAACAATCACAACATTTTTGTGGGCCGCCTCATTCAGCCTGATCGGTGCTTATCTTGCCGGTCAGGTTGATAGCTGGTTTTCTGTACTCATCAGAGTAGCACTCGCTGCTCTGGTATTCCTGCCATTCCTGCGCTGGCGTGGGTTATCGCTGAAAGTGATTTCGTTGTATATGGCAGTGGGCGCTTGCCAACTGGGTGTGATGTACTTGTTTGTATTTCATGCGTACCACTATCTGACAGTGGCAGAGTTTCTGCTTTTTACTGTCATGACACCGCTGTATGTCACACTGATCTACGATTTACTGAAGCGTCAGAGGCTGCGTTGGGGATATGCACTCAGTTCGCTGCTGGCTGTTGCCGGAGCTGCGATTATCCGTTATGACCGGCTCAGTGAATCTTTTTGGATTGGCTTGATTCTGGTGCAACTGGCAAATATTTTCTTTGCCATTGGTCAGGTTGGTTATAAGCGTTTGATGGAGAAGCATCCGATCCCACAGCGGGTGGCTATTTCGTGGTTCTATTTAGGTGCCTGTGTTGTTGCAATTATCGGATGGTTAATCTTTGGTAACCCACAGAAGCTGCCGACAACGCAATTACAGTGGTGGGTTCTGATCTGGTTAGGCGCAGGAGCCTCCGGTATTGGCTATTTTATGTGGAACTATGGCGCAACTCAGGTTGATACCGGAACACTCGCAATTATGAATAATATGCTGGTTCCGGCTGGGTTACTGGTTAACTTTGTCATTTGGCAGCAGCATCCGGATTGGCTGAGCTTTAGCATTGGAGGCAGCCTGATTGTTGCATCGCTTTGGGTGCATCACCGCTGGATATTGAAACCCGTTTTACAAAAGGCAGACTATCCACCGCGTGCTGGCGCGCAGAACGAATAAATGTATCAATAGCCGGTTGGTGTTGCTCTCCTTTACGGCAGGCAGCGTACAACCGGCTCCATAATCCCTCTCCCAGCGTTTGCGTGACAACTAAACCCTGTCTTTCAAATGTTTCTACTGCCCAGTGAGGCAATGCTGCAATACCTAAGCGGGCTGCCACCATTTGGATCAGTAATAAAGTGTTATCAACGGTTTTCAGGGTGGGAGTTACTTCGGCTGGCTGGAGAAAACGTCTCCAAATATCAAAACGTTGTCGTTGAACAGGATAAATCAGTAACGTCTCAGGTGCGAGATCTTGTGGCTGGATATCCCGCTGATTGGCTAATGGATGATCCGGGGCCACCACCAACTTTACCTCATAATCAAACAGCGGCGTATAGTGGAGATCGCTGTCCGAAAGAATATCGGATGTCAGTACAATATCCAGCTCCTTTTGTTGCAGGGCCGGTTGTGGATCAAATGTCACCCCGGATTTGAAATCCACATTAACCAGCGGCCAGCTTTCCCGGAAAAGCTTTAATGCAGGCGTGAGCCACTGAATACAGCTATGACATTCAATCGCAATGCGTAGGTTAGTTTCTTCCGGCTCATTACACTCACTCAGAGATGCTTTGATCATCGGTAAAATCTGCTCAGCCAGCTTCAGTAGCACTTCTCCCTGATGTGTAAGTTGCAGCGGCTGACTTTTACGAATGAAAAGTTTGTATCCCAGACGATGCTCTAATTCACTGAATTGATGTGAAAGAGCTGATTGAGTTTGATGCAAGTGATTCGCAGCAGCTGCCAATGAGCCACAGAGATTTAATGCTTGCAATGTTTTTAAGTGTTTAATTTCGATCATGAAAAACCTTCAAGTTGATGATGAATAATTTGCGCTTGTGGTTTATACCTTACCTGTTGATCATAGAAGTGTAAACATCTAGACGGCTAAAATTTGCGGGTGACGACATGACAGTTTTAAATCATACATTAGGTTTTCCACGTATCGGCTTGAAAAGAGAGCTAAAAAAAGCACAAGAAAGCTATTGGGCAGGTAAAATTTCTCAACAAGAATTGCTAGAAACAGGCCGTGAATTACGAGCACGTCACTGGCAACAGCAAAAAGAAGCAGGAGTAGATTTAATTCCTGTCGGTGATTTCGCTTGGTATGACCAAGTATTGACGACCACTCTGCTGTTGGGGAACGTTCCTCCCCGTCATCAAAATGAAGATGGAAGTATTGATTTAGATACACTATTCCGCATTGCCCGTGGTCGGGCACCGACAGGTACTCCGGCTGCTGCGTCAGAAATGACCAAGTGGTTTAACACTAACTACCATTACATTGTTCCTGAGTTTCAGGAAGGGCAAGAATTTAAATTAGGATGGACTCAACTGCTGGATGAAGTCGATGAAGCGCTAGCACTGGGACATAACGTAAAACCTGTGTTACTGGGGCCGGTGACTTATTTATGGCTTGGAAAGGTAAAAGGCAAAGCCTTTGAACGCCTCTCTTTATTGGCGGATATCCTGCCCGTATATCAACAGGTGCTGGGTGAACTGGCAAAACGTGGCATCGAATGGGTACAGATAGATGAGCCTGCATTGGTGCTGGAACTGCCAGAAGAGTGGTTGGCAGCATTTCAGCCTGCTTATCAGGCACTTCAGGGTCAGGTTAAGTTATTGCTGACAACCTACTTTGATAGTATTAGTCATAATCTGGCGACCATTAAGTCACTGCCGGTACAGGGTTTACATGTTGATTTAGTTGCAGGGCAGGACTCACTGGATGAACTGCATAAATCTTTACCTGAAACATTATTGTTATCGTTAGGGGTTGTTAACGGACGTAATGTCTGGCGGGCAGATCTGAGTGCAAAATATGAACTTGTCGCGCCTTTACTGGGTAAACGAGATATTTGGGTCGGTAGTTCTTGCTCATTATTACACAGCCCGATTGATCTGAATGATGAAACAGGGCTGGATGAAGAAGTTAAGAGCTGGTTTGCCTTTGCACTACAGAAATGTGCGGAACTTTCTCTGTTATCTCAGGCATTGAATGCTCCACAAGGCAGCAGACAGTCCGAGCTGGATGATTACAGCGCGCCAATTCGTGCCCGCCGCAGCTCCGCCCGTGTGAATAATCCGGCTGTAGCCGAGCGCCTTAACAAGATCCGTCCGCAGGACAGCGAACGTAATCAAGTTTATGAGGAGCGCGCCAGACTCCAACGTCAACGTTATAAACTCCCTTTGTGGCCGACAACAACGATAGGTTCTTTCCCTCAGACAACAGAGATCCGCGGTTTACGACTGGATTTCAAGAAAGGTCGCGTTGATGGCAATCATTACCGCACCAATATCAGTGAGCATATTAAACAGGCGATCACTGAGCAGGAACGGCTGGGATTAGATGTGCTGGTACATGGTGAAGCTGAACGCAATGACATGGTGGAATATTTCGGTGAACATTTTGACGGTTACGTCTTTACACAAAACGGCTGGGTACAAAGTTATGGTTCCCGCTGTGTTAAACCACCGGTCATTATCGGAGACATCAGTCGTCCAGAAGCGATTACCGTTGATTGGGCAACCTATGCTCAATCCCTGACAGATAAGCCAGTAAAAGGCATGTTAACCGGGCCGGTAACGATTCTTTGCTGGTCATTCCCAAGGGAAGATATCAGCCGGGAAACGATTGCCAAGCAGATTGCACTGGCTCTGCGTGATGAAGTGGATGATTTGCAGAAAGCGGGTATTGGCATTATCCAGATTGATGAACCAGCACTGCGCGAAGGCTTGCCGCTGCGCCGCGAAGAGTGGCAGGCATATCTGGATTGGGCAGTGGATGCCTTTAAACTAAGTGCAGCCATTGCGGAAGACGAGACTCAGATCCATACCCATATGTGTTATTGCGAGTTCAATGACATCATGCCTTCCATTGCAGCACTGGATGCGGATGTTATCACCATTGAAACATCCCGCTCAGATATGGAACTGCTGGATTCGTTCGAAGACTTCTCATATCCGAATGAAATCGGGCCTGGTGTGTATGACATTCACTCACCGAATGTGCCGAGTGTTGAGTGGATTGAAGCCCTGTTGCGTAAAGCGGCTGAACGCATTCCGGTTGAACGTTTATGGGTTAACCCTGATTGTGGCCTGAAAACCCGGGGCTGGGCAGAAACCCGCCAGTCATTGGCGAATATGGTTGAAGCCGCAAAACGTCTGCGTGATTCAGTTAACAGCTAAGTTCATTTAAGTAAGACGTTAACCTGCCCACCATAGGAAAAGATAAATATGGCGGGCAGGTTAATTTATTTAGTCAGTAATTTATCTTTCAATAAATTCATCCCTACTGATTTTAGATCCAGATTTTCAGGTACTTCACCATTTGGTGTAACCTTATCAATAAGATTAGGCAGATGTTGTGAAATGAGCGATGAGGCTTCACTGGGGTCGATACCCATTTTTTCTGCTAATGTCTGGATTGTGGAAGGGCCAAAAATAGAGGAAACCTGATCAGCATGAATAGGCGTATTTTCCCCCGTACCAATCCACGAATGAATTGTGCCATCCAACCCTTGCCGGGAAAACTGCTCAACTAACCCACTTATTCCCCCCTGACCTTCAACCCAGTCCATGATGTGCTGAATTTGTTGGCTCTTACCCCGACTCATCATATTTGAAATTTGATCAAAAAAGCTCATCGTAATTTCCCTCCTTTGTTGAGGTTTTACTAGCTCAATCGATATAAAACACTAATTTTTGTGTTTTTACAGGAATGAATTAATATAAATGTTATAAAGAAAAGGATAATTCAAGATTTAATTATTAAAGTAGCACAGGATTTTTAATCCGGTTTGTTTGGGATAAAAGTAATATTAGATTATCTAGATTTTTGGTTTATGTTAATCACACTATAGTGTGAAATATTTTTTCTTTTGAATAAAAATAATTCTTTTATATTCAGTGTGTTAATTGAATGTTTCTTACTTGGAAATTAACCTTTAATGTGATTTTTGTCGTTTTTTTGTGAAATTACCTATGTAACCATATAAAAATAAAGAATAATAACAGCACCAGGGAATTCCTTAAGAATAGTCAATATAAAAATAGCTATTATAAGACTTGGAACGATAGGAATAGAAACAGAAGAAGCATTGAGAGATAGTTGAAAATAGTAAGAGATGAGTTAATTATAATAAATTTAACTTAAACTGATATTAATATAATCAATGGGATAACTTTGCCCGAGAAGAATGATGGCTATTAAATTGGGAGTGATTGCTGATGATTTTACTGGAGCAACTGATATTGCCAGTTTTATGGTACAAAATGGTTGGAAAGTTAGTCAGTTATTAGGGGTGCCGAATGAGAATACTCTTATCCCTTATGATGTAGATGTGGTTGTGATTGGTTTGAAAAGTCGCTCCTGTTCTACTGAGGAAGCTATTCATAATTCATTAAAGTCTTGTCGATGGTTACGAGATAGAGCAAATTGTCGGCGATTCTTCTTCAAATATTGTTCAACTTTTGATTCTACCCCAAAAGGAAATATTGGCCCGGTTATAGACGCTTTAATGGATGAACTCCAGCTCGATTTAAGTTTGATTTGCCCTGCTATCCCTATTAATGGCAGAACTGTAGTACACGGGCATTTATTTGTTAATGGCCAACTACTAAATGAAAGTGGTATGCAATATCACCCTGTTACTCCTATGAAAGATGCGAATTTGTTGAGATTAATCGAACAACAATCTAAAGGGATGGCAGGATTAGTTGATCTCAACTGTGTACGTCAGGGAGGATTATCTATTCGAAATTACTTGACTATATTACGTTGTAATGGAATCAGATATGCGATAGTGGATGCAATGATGATGGAAGATTTGATGCCAATTGCTGAAGCCGTGTCGGAGATGACTCTTGTAACTGGTGGTTCAGGGTTAGGTGCCGCTCTTGCTAGCTACCATACTGGGTTAATTCTTTATTCTGAGTATGGTTTATCAAAATCCTCAATGGGAATGGGTAAAACTCCACCAGTTATAGGGAGGAAGGCTGTTATCCTTTCAGGAAGTTGCTCTGCTGTAACATATCAGCAAGTGATGGAATATAAAAAGTTTGCGCCGGCCATTGTGTTAGATGTGGAAGAGTGTATGAACAATCCTGAATATTCTAGTTATTTGGTTAATTGGGTTATTCGACATCAGAAACAGAGTCTGGCACCAATGTTATATTCTACACAATCGACTGATATTTTAAGAGAAATTCAGAATAAACATGGCGTTATACAATCTAGTAATGCTGTGGAGCGGATTTTCGCTCAGGTATCCAGTGAATTGATATGTCAGGGGTTTAATACTTTTATTATTGCGGGTGGAGAAACTTCAGGCCAAGTTGTAAAAAAATTGGGGATTCATCAGCTCAGTATTGAGGCAACTATTGCACCAGGAGTTCCTTGGGTGCATGACGAGCAGAGTAATTGTTGGTTAGTGCTTAAATCAGGAAATTTTGGAGCAATAGATTTTTTTAAACGTGCTCAGGAGTTGTAGCATGGATTAAGAGATAATTAGTTGATGAAGCAGATTAAATCTTGTTGCTTTGTTGCTTTGTTGCTTTGTTGCTAAGAGTAAGGTAAGGACTGGTTGTGGCTAAATTTTCAGCGAATTTGAGCATGATGTTTAATGAGGTTCCTTTCATGGAACGTTTTGCAAAAGCATCAGCCTCAGGTTTCAAAGGAGTGGAGTATTTATTCCCTTATTATTATGCATCATCAGAAGAGCTTTCTGCATTATTAAATAAATATCAACTGACGCAGGTGCTGTTTAATATGCCTGCGGGAGCTTGGGAAGCTGGTGATCGGGGAATTGCTTGTTTACCCGGGCGGGAAAAAGAATTTGCTTTTGGTACGTATGAAGCTTTGAAATATGCTTTAGCGTTGAACTGTAAGCAGGTTCATGCAATGGCTGGTAAGTTAGATAGTAAATTTAATCTGAAACAACAATATGAATGTTATATCAAAAATATCCAGTATGCAGCGGATGTTATGCATGAATATGGTGTTAATGTTCTAATTGAGCCGATAAATACGAGAGATATACCTGATTATTTTTTGACAACACAGAAACAAGCAGAAATGTTGTTGAAGGCTATTGGACGTAAAAATGTTTTTATTCAGTTGGATCTTTACCACTGTCAGATTATGGAGGGAGACTTATTTAGAACGATAGAGCGCTTATGGGGAAAGTTTAAACATATTCAAATTGCTTCAGTCCCAGGACGTAATGAGCCTGATATCGGTGAAATTAATTATTTTTGGTTATTAAAAAAATTGAATGAAATGGGTTACCAAGGATGGTTTGGGTGTGAGTATCATCCCGTAGGGAATACTGAAGAGGGGCTTGGATGGTTGGTAAAAGCACAATCATTATCATGATGGGCGAGTAATGTAGTTATTAATAGGAGAATTAATGAGCCCTATAGAGCGTAGAGATTTTATTTATCGTCATTTACATGAGAATCGAACAGTTTCTATCGCCATTCTTGTTGAATTATTGAATGTTTCACACATGACTATAAGGCGAGACATTCGTATTTTGGAGGATGAAGGGAAGGTTATTAGTATTTCTGGAGGAGTCCAATTAAGTGATTCTTTAAGGCAGGAATTACCCTGGAGTGAAAAAGCACGTATTAACTATACTCACAAACGTTTACTTGGGAAATATGCCGCTTCATTGGTTAAAGATGGTCAAGTAGTTTATTTAGATGCGGGAACCACAACTTTTGAGATTGCTCAAGTATTAGCAGAGCGTTTCAATTTAACGATTGTTACTAATGATTTTTCAATAACTCAATATTTGATGAATAAACCTCAGTTGAATTTATTTCATACAGGTGGACAAGTAGATAAACGTAATTACTCCTGCGTTGGGAATACCGCAGCTATGGTATTACGTACTTTGAATATAGATATTGCATTTATAAGTACCAGTTCGTGGGATATTAAACATGGAATTTCCACACCGCATGAAGAAAAAGTTTTTGTAAAACAGACAATATTGGAAATTTCTCGTAGAAAAATATTGATTTCAGATAGTAGTAAATATGGTAAGTATGGCATGTTTAATATTTGTCCATTATCAAATTTAAACGATATTGTATGTGATGAACAACTACCGATATCGGAACAGAAAAAATTGCAGGAAAGTGGACTGAAATTGCATATTGTCAGTATGTGATAAATTATAAAAAATCTTAAAAGGGAGTTTTAGATGAAAGTTATTATTACCGGTGGGGCAGGATTTCTGGGGCAGCGACTAGCTTTTGCCTTAATTAAAAATAGGCATAAATTGAATTTTAATCAGTTGATATTGACTGATATTCACTGTCCGACCTCTCCGATAGATGATCCAAGAGTACAATGTTTGGCTGTAGATTTAACACAAGTTGATGCAGTTGAAAAATTAATTGATGAAGAAAGTGATATTTTGTTTCATCTGGCAGCTATTGTCAGCAGCCATGCTGAACAAGAATTTGATCTAGGAATGAATGTTAACTTTCATGTCACAAGTAGCCTATTAGAAGTTGCTCGTAATAAAAAGCCTGCACTGAAATTTATTTTTAGTAGTTCACTGGCAGTATTTGGTGGGAAATTACCTGAAATAGTAACAGATAATTATGTTGTTAATCCTCAGTCATCATATGGTACACAAAAAGCGATGTGCGAACTGATGATTAATGATTATTCTCGTAGAGGGTATGTTGATGGACGAATTCTCCGTTTGCCAACTATTAGTGTTCGTGCAGGAAAACCAAACAAAGCAGCCTCTTCGTTTGTTAGTGATATCATTCGAGAGCCATTGAATGGAGAAAGTTGTATCTGTCCTGTTTCTCGTCACCTTGCATTATGGATCTCTAGTCCTGAAACAGTTATTTGTAACCTGATTCATGCAGCTCAAATGACAGCAGAACAATTCACTTTTTCTCGTATTATAAACTTACCTGGTATTAGTACTACTGTTCAGGAAATGATTGATGCTTTGGAAGAGATAGTAGGCCAAAAAGCAGGAGAGCTGATTCGTTTTGAACAGGATGAAAAAATTAATCGGATAGTGTCAAATTGGCCGGGAAATTTTAATGTCAGTCGTAGTTTAGCTTTAGGGTTTAGTGTTGATCGCTCTATTCGAGATATCATTCACACCTTTCTCGCCAATAATACAGATTGAAACGGGGTTTTATGGTTGATTTTTATATTCCAGTTATTGGATTGGGAGTGGCGGTATTTTCGCTGATTTTTCTGGTTTTACGTACTCGTATTCATGTGCTTGTTGCTATGTTAATTGCTGCAGTTATTGCAGGAATATCTGGTGGCCTGAGTATGGGTCATGTTGTTGATGTTATTGCTAAAGGGTTTGGTACGACACTAGGTAACATTGGTATTGTGATTGGGCTGGGAAGCATGATGGGGCGGATATTGGAAGCCTCTGGTGCAACGGAGCAAATTGCCTATAGTCTGATTAAATGGCTGGGTAAAAGGCGCGAAGAGTGGGCGCTCGCAATCACCGGCTATATTGTCAGTATTCCTATATTTGTTAATTCGGCTTTTATCATCCTTTATCCGCTGGTAAAAGCGTTAGCGAAGAAAGGTAAACGGAATGTATTAACGTTGGGTGTAGCCCTGGCCGGTGGGTTAGTGGTGACTCACCATATCGTTCCACCAACGCCGGGGCCGCTTGGTGTGGCTGGAATATTTGGGGTAAGTGTCGGTAAGGTTATGCTGGTGGGGATGATACTGGCAATCCCATGTGTTATTGGCATCACTTGTTATGCTAAATGGCTGGAGACTAAATACCCTGAATACCTGCTTGTGGAGGATGAAGGAAATCTGCAAGAAATTCACCAGCAATATATGGAAGAAAAAGCCAGTAAGCCTTTACCGGGTCTATTTATTTCCCTTTTACCCATCGTTGTACCTATCGTTCTCATTTTTACCAGTGTTATCAATGGACTGTTGTTAAAGACAGCACTATTTGCAGGGAAGGGTGACTATCTTTACTTTCAGGTTTTTAATTTCCTGGGGTCACCGATTATTGCTCTGGCGATAAGTGTGTTGCTGGCGATTTATAAACTTATGCCAAATGTCAGCAAACATGAGGTAATAGAACACTTAGAAACTGGTTTGCAGACGGTAGGGATCATTTTATTAGTATCGGGAGCCGGAGGAGCCTTAGGCGCTGTGTTAAATGAGGGTTCAACCGGGACAATAGTGGCGCAATATGTTGCCAGTCTGCCTATCACGCCTGTTCTGATCCCTTTTATCATCGCCACGTTAATACGCATTATTCAAGGTTCAGGCACTGTTGCTATGATCACCGCAGCATCTATTTCTGCTCCGGTTATCAAACAGATACCAGATATTAATATGCTGGTCGCTGCTCAGGCAGCAATGGTGGGAACACTGTTTTTCAGCTATTTTAATGACTGTTTTTTCTGGGTCGTGAATAGGATGATGGGGATAAAGGATGTGAAAAAACAGATAATCATTTGGTCCATTCCGACCACCATTGCGTGGGGAATCGGATTGTGTGGAATATTACTCCTTAATTTCATCATGTAAGTGTTCCAATGGCGCTCAAAAAGGGCGCTTTTTTGTGACTGCTCTTCGACTATTGTTTCTATTTCAGTTTTATACTCACAGTATTACTTATACACATTAAATGGTGACTAATGTCACATTTTAATGTATGTGTTTCTTTTTTAATTTAATTAAATGTGACTTTTATCATTAAAAAATGTCAGAGTATTCACTAAATTTAGGTATCTCCATTTTATTTGGATTTTGAATTATTCCCGTTGAGGAGCCAATATGTCTGATGTATTTCACTTAGGTATTACCAAAAACGACTTACAGGGTGCAACTCTGGCTATTGTTCCAGGCGATCCTGATCGTGTTGAGAAGATTGCAAGGTTGATGGATAACCCGGTTCATCTGGCTTCCCATCGTGAATTTACAACATGGCGTGCTGAAATTGACGGCAAATCCGTTGTTGTCTGCTCGACGGGTATTGGTGGCCCATCAACGTCAATTGCAGTAGAAGAACTGGCTCAATTGGGTGTGCGCACATTCCTGCGTATTGGTACAACCGGGGCAATTCAGGAAAATATCAAGGTCGGTGATGTGCTGGTAACCACTGCGGCTGTTCGTTTAGATGGCGCCAGCCTGCATTTTGCTCCAATGGAGTTTCCGGCAGTGGCTGATTTTGAGTGTACTAATGCACTGTACGCTGCCGCGAAAGCATCAGGTACTACAACGCATGTTGGTGTAACAGCTTCCTCTGATACTTTCTATCCGGGACAGGAACGCTATGATACCTATTCTGGCCGCGTTGTCCGTCGTTTTCAGGGTTCAATGAAAGAGTGGCAGGAAATGGGCGTCATGAACTTTGAAATGGAATCAGCAACTTTATTAACAATGTGTGTAAGCCAGGGATTGCGTGCCGGTATGGTGGCAGGTGTGATTGTTAACCGTACCCAGCAGGAAATCCCTGATGTTGAATTGCTGAAGAAAACAGAAAGCAATGCCTTAAGTATTGTTGTTGATGCGGCTCGCCGCCTGTTGTAATTGTTGAAGTTATGGGCCGGAATTCTCTGGCCCGATCACCTGAATTTTCCGTTTTCTTTACTTCCTTTCATTCTGAAATCTGATAATGTCATAACATTTTGTATTAAAGATGATTTGTCTCAGCCACAAACTGTCTCAATCGTGCATTAATTTCAATAAAAAAGAGTGATTATGACCACAACCACAACCACAACCACAACCACAACCACAACATTTATATCTCATCCTTCATTACTCCCTTTAAATGGCGGTATTAACTTCCGCGATTTAGGTAACAGAACACTAAGTAATGGTTCTAAGATTAAATCAGGTCTGTTATTTCGTTCAGGCTCTCTGGATATGCTGACTGATAACGATCAAACTTTCTTGGCTGAACAGAACCTGTTCCAGATCATCGATTATCGTGATAGCAGTGAAATTATAGATAGGCCGGATCAAGTATGGAGTGGTGCGAGCTATCATCATGCTCCGGCTAATCCTCTTTCCAAAGAGGTTGATGCTAATTTCGATAAGCTAAGCCATGAGGCGCTGGAACAGTTTGATGCTAAAGATTTTATGTTGCGGCTATACCAATTGTTACCGATTAATAACCCTGCTTATAAGACATTAGCCAGCTTATTATTACAGCCGGAAAAAGGCGGAATTGTACAGCATTGTGCTGTTGGTAAAGACAGAACAGGAATTGGTTCTGCTTTGGTATTGTTTGCTCTGGGGGCAGATCTGGATACCGTAATGGAAGACTATCTGGTAACTAATATTACTCTGACACCGTTTCGGGAATATTTATTGAATGAATATGCAAAAAGTATGAGTGATAGTTTGATTGAGAAAATGTCTTATGTATTTTCAGTCAGAGAAGAGTTTTTAATGACAGCTCTGGATAGTATCAATCAGCATTATGGCAGTGTGGATATTTGGTTGGAAAAAGACGTTGGGCTTGATATGGCAGCCCGGGAAAAATTGCAGAGCTATTTTCTTGAGTAAATCCATTTTGTTAGCGTAAAGAAAAGCAAGGTTAGCATCAGTTCATTGATTTGCTGCTAACCTGAAATTTAATAAAGATTAACACAGGAAAAACGAATGTGAGCTTGCATGAAGTCATTGAAGTAATTATCAATTTTGTAAAAAATCATGAAGCATGGGCAATTCCTATTATTTTCCTGCTCGCTTTTGGAGAATCCTTGGCATTTATTTCTCTGCTATTACCTGCAACGATCATCCTGTTAGGCTTGGGGGCATTGATTGGTGAAAGCGGATTAAATTTCTGGCCAATATGGATAGCAGCAGCAGCAGGCGCATTCTTTGGTGACTGGGTTTCCTATCTATTTGGTTATCATTACAAGGAAAATGTCGGCCAGATGTGGCCTCTTTCCCGCCATCCACAAACCTTAGTACGCGGACATCGATTCTTTGAGCGTTGGGGTATATGGGGTGTTTTTATTGGTCGTTTTTTTGGCCCATTAAGAGCCGCAATTCCTTTGGTCGCTGGGATTTGTGCTATGCCACAACGTCATTTTCAATTAGCAAACTTTGCTTCTGCGCTGATTTGGGCATTTGGTATTTTAGCGCCGGGTGCTTTCGGTATACGTTGGCTTGCAGAGTGGATGGGGTAATTGCGAGCCGCTTTGCAAACTGAAATAAATCCTGTAAACAATCTGGACATCTATACAGCCTCTATTTAACTTACATTAAGGTCAGTCATTGAGCACAGACGCTGGCGTAATGTGAGTGGGGTGTATAGATGGATATCTATTGGTTATACGTGTTAATTGGTGGTTTAAGTGGGTTATTGTGCGGGGGGATCTTCGTTTGGTTTTCTGTTCACCAGCGTATTCAGTACAAAGAAGGGGAATTGCGAGAATTACACGGGCAGCTTGCTGTCAGCAATGAAAGACTGGAGCAGTCTCATTACTGGCGTACGGAGTGTGAACAACTCAATCAGGAGCTGCTTGCCCAGCGTGAAATCAACAGCATACAGGAAGCAGAGTTACGTGAATTGAGTACCCGCCTTGAAGAGAGCAAGCTGGCAGCTGAAGAAAAACAGCGTCTTTTGATCAATAGTGAACAGCGGCTGAATGCTCAATTTGAAAATCTCGCCAATCGTATTTTTGAACAAAACCGCCGCCGTACTGATGAGTATAGCCGCCAAAGTCTCAATGATCTGTTAATGCCTTTTCGTGAACAGTTGGAAGGATTTCGTCGTCAGGTGCAGGATAGCTTTGGGCAGGAGGCTCGTGAACGCCATACGTTAGCTCATGAAATCCGTAACCTTCAGCAGCTTAATGCTCAAATGGCAAAAGAAGCGATCAATCTGACCAAAGCCCTGAAAGGAGATAATAAAATACAGGGTAACTGGGGTGAGATGATACTAACGCGGGTTCTTGAAGCATCCGGTTTACGTGAGGGGCATGAGTTTCATACACAGGTCAATATTAAAACTGACAACAGCGAACGCTTTCAACCTGACATTATTGTGCATCTACCGCAAAGAAAAGATGTCATTATTGATGCCAAAATGTCACTGGTCGCCTATGAGCGCTATTTCAATAGCGATAATGAAACAGAGCAGGTTCAGGCATTACAGGAACATATTAACTCTATAAGAGGGCATATTCGGGGGCTAGGGCGTAAAAATTACCAGCAGTTACCGGGATTACGGTCGTTGGATTATGTCCTGATGTTTATCCCGGTTGAGGCTGCTTATCTGGTTGCGCTTAATCAGGCTCCCGAAATACTCGATGAGGCGCTGAAACATAATATTATGCTGGTCAGCCCGTCAACACTATTAGTGGCTGTGCGCACGATCAATAATCTCTGGCGCTATGAATATCAAAGCCAGAATGCACGTTTGATTGCGGACAGAGCGGCCAGAATGTATGACAAAATGCGCTTATTTGTGGATGACATGCAGGGGTTAGGGCAAAGCCTCAGTAAAGCACAGGCAAGTTATCATCTCGCGATGAAAAAACTGGCGGAAGGAAAGGGGAATCTCATTAGCCAGGCAGAAGGTTTTCGTGATTTAGGAGTGGATATCAAACGGCCTATTGATTCACAGATTATTGATATACACAATGGATTTCAAGATGCGTCGCGGCGGCAAGGGAACTCATACCCGGGAGCATAGATAACCTTATGTTTATAAAAACGGTGACTGGGGTGAGTGAGCGTAGCCAACAAAGAGGCAACTTGAAAGACGAAATGTATAAATCCTTCCAATCGTTCCCGGTCAATGAGCATACCCAATAGATTTTTCCGGATAGGGTTTTGTCGGAAAGGCTGGTAAACTTGCTATAATTTTTTGAATGAAAAGCGGACAAAGAAAATGCCAGATCAATCTAAAGAAACCACACATTTTGGTTTCCGTACCGTAGCTAAAGACGAAAAAAAAGATATGGTGGCGGAAGTATTCCACTCCGTTGCAGCAAAATATGATTTGATGAATGATTTGATGTCATTTGGCATTCATCGTATTTGGAAGCGTTTCACTATTGATGCAAGTGGCGTCCGTCGTGGTCATAAAGTTCTCGATCTGGCTGGTGGAACAGGGGATTTGACAGCGAAATTCTCCCGTCTTGTTGGAGAGAAAGGCGAAGTTGTACTGGCAGATATTAATGATTCCATGCTGAAAGTTGGCCGGGAAAAATTGCGTGATAACGGTATTGTCGGTAATGTCAGCTATGTTCAGGCGAATGCGGAAGAATTGCCATTCCCGGATAACTATTTTGACTGCATTACCATTTCATTTGGCCTGCGTAATGTCACCGATAAAGATAAAGCCTTGCGCTCAATGTTCCGGGTTCTCAAACCGGGCGGGCGTTTACTGGTACTGGAATTCTCCAAACCCATACTGGCACCTCTGAGTAAGATTTATGACACCTATTCGTTTCATATTCTGCCACGAATTGGTCAGGCGGTTGTTAAGGATGCAGACAGCTACCGTTATCTGACTGAATCTATTCGTATGCACCCTGATCAGGAAACATTAAAAGGTATGATGGAAACTGCCGGTTTTGATCTGGTTTCCTACTCCAATATGACCGGTGGAATCGTTGCACTGCATAAAGGGTTTAAATTCTGACATGGAAACTCCCTCATTAAGCCATAGCGTGAATTCTACGGTGCTGTTTCCGGTTTTAACTGCCTTTCTGGAAACAACGCTGAATCACCTGTTGTATCGAGAAACGGTATTGAAATCAGCCCGTATCAGATTAGCGGGCAAAGTGCTTTCCATCGAACTGAAAGAAATTGAAATACCGCTGATACTGGTTTTCAGTGAAAAACAGGTCGATGTTTTGAGTCAGTGGTCAGAGTCTGCTGATTGTTCAATGAAAACCACATTACCAGCCCTGCTTAAATTACGTGATCGTCAATGCCTCTCATCGTTGATTAACAGCGGTGAAATTATTATTGAGGGAGATATGCAGGTTATTCAGCAGTGGTCGGCTCTGCTGGATATGCTGGAATGGGATCCGGCTCATTACCTTTCACCTTATGTTGGCGATATTGTGGCAGAAGGGTTCAATCGGGTAGTGAAAAATAGTATCCGGTTTGCCTGTAATACTGTCTCAAGGCAGAAAAACTACCTGAGTGAATCACTGACTGAAGAGTGGAAAATGACACCTGGCGCTTTGGAATTGGCTTATTTCAGCGAAGAAGTTGATGCTGTCGCCAATAAACTGTCTGACATGGAAAAACGTCTGGCAGCGATGGAGAAAAAATATGACGCCCAGTGAAATAAAGCGCCTCTATTTTATCATTAAAGTTTTCCTCACCTATGGATTGGATGAGCTGATCCCAAAGATCCGTCTGACATGGCCATTGCGTTTTGGGCGCTATTTCCTGTTCTGGCTGCCTAACCGACACAAGGATAAACCACTAGGAGAACGCTTACGTCTGGCATTACAGGAGCTTGGGCCGGTATGGATTAAGCTTGGTCAGATGCTATCTACCCGCCGTGATCTCTTTCCTCCTGAAATTGCTGATCAACTTTCCCTCTTGCAGGATCGCGTTGTTTCCTTCGATGGTGCTGTTGCGCGTCAATCCATTGAAACCGCATTGGGTGGTGCTCTGGAAACGTGGTTTGAAGATTTTGAGCAGCAACCTCTGGCTTCTGCCTCCATTGCTCAGGTACATACTGCGCGTTTGAAAGAGAACGGAAGAAATATTGTCATTAAAGTGATCCGCCCCGATATTCTGCCCGTGATAAAGGCGGATGTCCGGTTAATGTATCGTTTAGCTAATCTGGTTCCTTTATTACCCGATGGCCGTCGTCTTCGCCCACTTGAAGTGGTTCGTGAATACGAAAAAACGTTGCTTGATGAATTGAACCTGTTGCGGGAAGCTGCAAATGCTATTCAACTGCGGCGTAATTTTGAAAAGAGTCCGATGCTTTACGTACCGGAGGTTTATCCTGATTATTGTCGGGAAAACGTACTGGTGATGGAGCGTATTTATGGTATTCCTGTATCCGATGTCGCTGCATTAGAAGCACAGAATACCAATATGAAATTACTTGCTGAACGCGGTGTTCAAATCTTTTTTACCCAGGTATTCCGCGACAGCTTTTTTCATGCCGATATGCATCCTGGCAATATCTTTGTGAGCCGTGAACGCCCGGAAGACCCTACTTATATCGGCATTGATTACGGTATTGTCGGCTCTCTGAATAAAGACGATAAGCGCTATCTGGCTGAAAACTTTATTGCTTTCTTTAATCGAGATTATCGTAAAGTTGCTGAGTTGCATGTGGATTCAGGCTGGGTTCCGGCAGACACTAATGTAGAAGATTTTGAGTTTGCCATCAGAACGGTATGTGAGCCTATTTTTGAAAAACCACTGGCAGATATTTCATTTGGTCATGTGTTGTTGAATCTTTTCAATACTGCTCGTCGTTTTAATATGGCAGTGCAACCACAGCTCGTTTTGTTGCAGAAGACACTACTGTATGTTGAAGGTTTGGGACGGCAATTATACCCACAGCTCGATTTATGGAAAACAGCAAAACCATTTCTGGAAGACTGGCTGCATGATCAGGTTGGCATTCCGGCTATCATGCGAGCGTTTAAAGAAAAAGCCCCCTATTGGGCGGAAAAACTGCCGGAACTGCCTGAATTGGTTTATGGCACACTGCAACAACATAAACGTTTGCAAACGAGCATTGATCAGATATCACTACAGTTAAAACAACAACGGCATAATCAGCAGAAACCCCTTTACTTACTTGGGATTGGTGCAACACTGTTTATCTGTGGTGGTTTGTTTTTTATTTCTAATCTGGTTCATCTGGCATCAGGGTTAATTGGAGCAGGAATAGTATCGTGGCTACTGGGCTGGTTTAAGCTGAAATAGCGGCTTCTTGACATGATTACGTTCTGGCATGGTTGCGGTATTTTCGAACATAAGGTTCGTAGATTATAATAAAAGAATTAATGTTTCCCACGAACATGAGGTAGATCCGTATGGGTGGTATAGGTATTTGGCAATTGCTTATTATTGCTGCCATTGTTGTCTTGGTGTTCGGCACTAATAAATTACGTACTTTGGGTTCAGATTTGGGTGAATCGATAAAAGGCTTCAAAAAAGCGATGAGTGATGATGAAAAATCAGATCAGGCAGAAAAAAATAGCCATGATGCTGATTTTGAAACTAAAAATCTCACTGATAAGCCTACGGTTGATCAATCTGAAAAATCAGAGAGTAAAAACAAAGAAAAAGAGTAGGTATAAACCGTGTTTGACATTGGTTTTAGTGAACTGCTATTAGTGCTGGTGCTTGGTCTGATTGTTTTGGGGCCTGAGCGTTTACCTGTTGCTGTCAGAACAGTAGCTGGCTGGATTCGGGTATTACGTTCACTGGCGACAAATGTCCAGAATGAACTTGCAAAAGAATTAAAATTACAGGAGCTTCAGGACAGCCTGAAAAAAATGGAAGAAAAGGCAGATTTACAATCCCTCTCTCCAGAATTACAGGCATCAATGGATAAATTGAGGGAAGCTGCTGAATCGCTGAAAGAGTCTTATCAGTTGACTCCTGAAGAAGCTAAAGAGCTGGAAGAAGATGAAACACACTTTCATCCTCCTGTATCTGATAAAAAATCCAATAGTGAACGCTAAAACATGTCGATGGACGATACTCAACCTCTTATCAGTCACCTGATTGAACTCCGTAAGCGGATTCTGAATAGCCTGATTACTGTGCTGGTTGTTTTTCTGGCGCTGGTTTATTTTTCTAACGATATTTATCGGCTCATTGCTGCGCCCTTAATGGATCAACTCCCTGTGGGAGCAAATATGATTGCGACAGATGTCGCATCGCCTTTTTTTACACCAATCAAATTGACCATTATGGTATCCGTCTTTGTTTCGGCTCCGATGATCTTATATCAGGTATGGGCATTTATTGCGCCGGCACTGTATAAGCATGAACGGCGTTTGATTGTGCCATTACTGTTTTCCAGTAGTGTCTTATTCTACCTGGGGATGGTTTTTGCCTACTTTGTGGTATTTCCCCTCGTGTTTGGTTTTTTTACCAAAACTGTTCCCACTGGAGTCATGATTGCGACTGATATCAGTAATTATCTGAGCTTTGTTATGGCGCTTTTCATGGCATTTGGTGTTTCATTTGAAGTGCCGATAGCGATTATCTTGCTGTGCTGGAGTGGGGTAGTGACTCCTGAGTCATTAAAAAGAAAACGTCCTTATATTTTGGTCGGAGCATTTGTGGTCGGGATGTTACTCACACCACCTGACGTTTTTTCGCAAACTTTGTTGGCTGTTCCCATGTATTTGTTGTTTGAGCTGGGGGTATTTTTGTCGCAGTTTTATGTGGGAAAACGCAAATTACATGAAACTGAAAATGGCTCTGAACGTGAGACAGACGGTAACCCGAAAAAATAATCAGCCATACGACAGTCGTGATTATTGCTACAAACTTAAAGGGTTAAGTTCTGTAGTATTAAAAACATCATTAGTATTAAAAATAACAGTTCGTAATGGCAAAATTAGCCCAGTGTAATCCTGCTGGGTTTTATATTAGGAGAGCAGTAATGAGCTATGCATTTCCAGGTACGTTTCCTGGTCGTCGTATGCGCCGTGTACGCCGCCATGATTTTTCCCGCCGTTTGGTCGCTGAAAATCAACTCACTGTTAATGACTTAATCTATCCGGTGTTCGTGATGGAAGGTACTAATCAGCGTCAGGAAGTGCCTTCCATGCCGGGAGTATATCGTCTGACAACCGATCTTCTGCTGAAAGAAGCCGAAGAGATTGCCAGATTGGGTATCCCTGTCTTGTCTCTGTTTCCGGTCATTGAATCTGATAAGAAATCACTGGACGCGAAAGAGGCTTATAATCCGGATGGTTTGATTCAACGCTCTATCCGTGCACTGAAAGATGCAGTTCCTGAATTGGGGTTACTGACCGATGTGGCGCTGGATCCTTTTACAACACATGGGCAGGATGGGGTCATTGATCAGGATGGTTATGTTATCAACGATATTACCAAAGAGATTTTGGTCAAACAGGCGTTATCTCATGCAGAAGCAGGGGCTGAAATCGTTGCACCAAGCGATATGATGGATGGGCGTATTGGGGCGATTCGCGAACAACTTGAGAATGACGGGCATGTAAACACGCAGATTATGGCTTATTCTGCCAAATATGCTTCCTGCTATTACGGACCATTCCGTGATGCGATAGGCTCCAGCGCTAATCTGAAAGGTGGTAACAAGATGACCTATCAGATGGATCCGGCAAACAGTGATGAAGCATTGCAGGAAATTGCACAGGATCTACAGGAAGGGGCTGATAGCGTGATGGTAAAACCCGGGATGCCTTATCTGGATGTGATCCGCAGAGTAAAAGATACTTTCGGCGTACCGACATTTGCTTATCAGGTATCCGGTGAATATGCGATGCATATGGCTGCTATTCAGAACGGTTGGCTGAAAGAACAACCTGCAATTATGGAGTCGTTACTCTGTTTTAAACGGGCAGGGGCTGATGGGATCCTGACTTACTTTGCCAAACGTGCGGCACAATGGTTGCATGAGCAAAAGAATTGATGCTTTTTAAAATAAAAATATACAATTCGTCTTTCAAGTTGTCTCTTTGTTGGCTACGCTCGCTCACCCCAGGCACATAGTTATCTATGCTCCTGAGGATTTACTCTCTTGCCGCCGCGATGCATCTTGAAATTCATTGTGTATAGCTAAGAAGTAAAACGGATGAATAATAGAAAATATTCATCCGTTATGACAATTTATTGCTTAAGGTGTTTTTCGATAGCGTTTAAAATGCCAGCGGAATCTAATCCTAAATCAGAATGAAGTTCTGCCTGTGTGCCCTGAGGTATAAAGTAATCAGGTAACCCGAGGTTTAACACTGAAACTGAGTTCCCTGTTTGCATCAGTAGTTCATTAACGCCACTGCCTGCACCACCCATGATGGCATTTTCTTCCAGCGTTACCAGCAAATCATGTCGGGAAGCCATCTCCAGAACCAGTTCTTTATCCAGTGGTTTGACAAAGCGCATATCAACAACGGTTGCATTCAGGGATTCAGCAGCCTGTAATGCGTTTGGCAGTAACGTACCAAAGTTCAGAATGGCAATTTTTTCTCCCTGACGGCGGATAACGCCTTTGCCAATGGGTAATATTTCCAGTGGCTGAAGTTCTGCGCCAATGCCCGCGCCGCGAGGATAACGGACAGCGACTGGACCCTCTTGATATTGATAGCCGGTATGCAACATCTGTCGGCACTCATTTTCATCACTTGGTGCCATAATAACCATATTGGGAATACAGCGCAGGAATGAAAGATCAAAGGCACCCTGATGAGTCTGCCCGTCAGCACCGACAATTCCACCACGATCGATGGCAAACAGGACAGGTAAGTTCTGGATAGCCACATCATGGATGAGCTGATCATAAGCACGTTGCAGGAAAGTCGAGTAAATCGCAACAACAGGCTTATATCCTCCAATGGCCAGACCTGCTGCAAATGTCACAGCATGTTGTTCAGCAATGGCAACATCAAAGTATTGCTCTGGATATTCACGGGAGAAACGCACCATGCCTGAGCCTTCTCTCATAGCGGGCGTGATCGCCATAAGTTTTTTGTCAGTGGCAGCTTCTTCGCATAACCATTCACCAAAAATTTTCGAGAATGTCGGGCGGGTATCTGAGCTTTTTGGCAGAGAACCTGTTGATGGATCAAATTTAGGAACGGCGTGCCAACTGATAGGATCTTTTTCCGCAGGAGCATATCCACGGCCTTTTTTGGTCATGATATGCAGAAATTGTGGCCCTTTCAGTTCACGCATGTTTTTCAGTGTCTGAGTGAGTGCCAGTACGTCATGACCATCAACAGGGCCGATATAGTTAAACCCAAGCTCTTCGAACAGCGTTCCGGGAACAACCATACCCTTGAGGTGTTCTTCAGTCTTTTTCAGCAATTCTTTGATAGGAGGCAAACCGGAAAAGACTTTTTTGCCGCTTTCGCGCAGAGTCGTATACAACTTACCGGAAAGAAGCTGTGCCAGATGGTTGTTCAGTGCACCAACGTTCTCAGATATCGACATTTCATTGTCATTAAGAATGACGAGCATATCGGGATCGATATCTCCTGCATGGTTCATGGCCTCAAAAGCCATACCTGCGGTAATGGCGCCATCACCAATCACACAAACTGTTTTGCGGCCTTTATCTTCATGTTTTGCCGCAATTGCCATACCTAAACCGGCGCTGATTGAGGTTGATGAGTGTCCGACACAAAGCGTGTCATATTCACTCTCATTCCGCCACGGGAAAGGATGGAGGCCATTTTTCTGGCGGATAGTGTTGATACGGTCACGGCGCCCGGTCAGAATTTTATGTGGATAAGCCTGATGACCGACATCCCAGACTAAATTGTCGAAGGGGGTCTTATAAACATAATGGAGTGCGACGGTTAATTCGATAGTTCCAAGGCCGGAAGCGAAGTGGCCGCTGGAGCGACTGACACTGTTTAGCAAAAATTGGCGCAGTTCATCGCATAACTTTGGCAACGTGTCTTTAGGTAGCAGGCGAAGCTCTTCAGGGTTTTCCGCCAATGCCAATGTTGGATATTTCGCTATATCAATGCTCATGCTATGCCTGTTAAAATGCTATGCACGTTATATCCTTCGTCTTTCAAGTTGCCTCTTTGTTGGCTAAGCTCATTCGCCCCGGTCACCGTTTTTATAAACATACGGTTATCTATGCTTCCGTGTCTCATTCCCTTGCCGCTGTGATGCCACTTGAAATCCCTTGGATATATAAATTGAAGATTAAGAACCCTGATATTATTAGCATGTAATTGCGGGGGTTCTCCCGAGAAGGCCATATTCTATTTTATTTTGAATTTATTTAACTGATAACTCATCAATCAGCGGTTGTCATGGCCTGAGTTTTTAGCTGTTTCTCTCAATGATGAAGCCCGCCAGCTGTTTTAGAGTCACAGTATTATAGAATTGTTTTTCCAGTTCTGTGAGAGCGGCAATAGCATCTTCATGTAGATCTCTGGCTTTTTTCTGAGCTTGCTCTAATCCCAGTAATGCGGGATAGGTGCTTTTACCAAGCTGCTGATCGTTTCCCTGACGTTTGCCGATAATTTCTGTATTGCCAATGACATCCAGAATATCATCATGAACCTGAAACGCGAGGCCGATAGCTTGGGCATACTGATCGAGTAAAGGTAATACTTCCCGGCCACGTGCACCAGCGCCATACGCGCCAAGCCTGACAGCACAACGAATTAGCGCACCTGTCTTGTGTTGGTGAATTTTTTCCAGAGCTGCCAGATCAATTTGCTTTCCTTCAGCTTGCAAATCCAGTGATTGCCCGCCGCACATACCAGCAATACCACTGGATATTGCTAATTCAGCAACCATCTCAAGGCGATCAGATAGTGCGATATTTGGCATGTCGTGTTTTGCCAGGATCTCAAATGCTAACGACTGTAAAGCATCTCCGGCCAGAATGGCATGATTTTCACCAAATTTTATATGGCAGGTAGGCTGACCTCGGCGTAAATCATCGTTGTCCATTGCGGGTAAATCATCGTGGATCAGAGAATAAGCGTGAATGCACTCTATAGCGAGGGCTGGCGCATCAAGGCTCTCTTTGGGCAGTCCAAGCATTTCACCTACTGCGTAAACCAGAAATGGACGCAGCCGTTTTCCACCTAGTACAGCACCGTGCTGCATAGCAGTTGCTAATGGGCTGCCTAAAAAGGGGAGCGAAGAAAATGTTGCCATCAACTTCTCATTGATATGTTGCTGGCAATTGCTTAATTGCTCTTCAAAAGGAGCCTTACATTGTTCAGACATAAAGTTACTCAGCATCAGGCGAAAATTCATCAAGCGGCGATTGTGCATCATTACTTAATAGAATTTGTACTCGTTGTTCCGCTTGTTGGAGGGTTTTTTGCCCTTGTCTTGCAAGTTGAATTCCGCGTTCAAATTCATTTAATGCATCCTCTAAAGGAAGCTCCCCTGATTCCAGCCGAATGACGATTTCTTCCAGCTCTTTCAGGGATGTTTCAAAAGTCGGTGCCTGCTCGGTTGCTGATGTTCGGTTTGCCTTAGACATAATGATTTAATAGTATGATTATTTAACGAGTTACAGTGAAGTAAATCCGTTACAGAATTGCAGAGTACCCTACTACACTGAAAGAAATAAATCATTCGTTACTACTGTTTTTTTACAGACAAACTGTTTTTTTACAGGAGATATAGTGAGATAGTGTTATACTCTGCGCCCTATCCAACTGACTATTTAAGAACCATCATTGATCCTGCTTGTGATAGTTCAATACTGAATGACTACTATATCTTACTATGAAGTTTATCATTAAATTATTCCCAGAAATTACGATCAAGAGCCAGAGTGTCCGCTTACGTTTTATTAAAATCCTTGCCAGCAATATCCGTAATGTACTGAAAACATTCGGAGAGGGAACTGCTGTTGTTCGCCATTGGGATAATATAGAAGTTCGAACTAAAAATGATAACCTCGGCGCAGAAATTTGTGATGCACTGACACGTATTCCGGGTATTCACCATATCCTGCAAGTAGAAGAGCGAGAGTTTCGTGACTTGCATCATATCTTTGAACAAACCTACGAAACATATGGGCATTTATTGCATGGAAAAACGTTTTGTGTCCGTGTAAAACGCCGGGGTAAACACAGTTTTACTTCCAATGAAGCTGAACGATATATTGGTGGCGGCCTGAATCAGCATATTGAATCTGCCAAAGTGAAGCTGACCCATCCAGATGTGACAGTTAATCTGGAAATTAATCAGGATACACTGGTTCTGGTTAAAGCTCGTCATCCGGGGATTGGCGGATTTCCAATCGGAACACAGGAAGACGTTCTTTCTCTTATTTCAGGCGGCTTTGATTCCGGTGTTTCCAGCTATATGCTGATGCGTCGTGGCTGCCGTGTCCACTACTGCTTCTTTAATCTTGGTGGCTCTGCCCATGAAATTGGGGTGAAACAGGTCGCTCATTATCTGTGGAACCGATTTGGCAGTTCTCACAAAGTACGTTTTGTTGCGGTCGATTTTGAACCGGTTGTCGCAGAAATTCTGGAAAAAGTAGATGACGGTCAAATGGGGGTTGTGCTTAAGAGAATGATGGTCAGAGCCGCCTCCAAAATTGCAGAGCGCTATGGTGTTCAGGCAATTGTGACAGGAGAAGCGCTGGGGCAGGTATCCAGTCAGACACTGACTAACCTGAGACTGATTGATAATGCTTCAGATACCCTGATCCTTCGCCCTCTGATTTCTCATGATAAAGAGCACATTATTAAGCTGGCTCGAGAGATAGGCACAGAAGATTTTGCCCGCACTATGCCCGAGTTCTGTGGCGTTATCTCTAAAAGCCCGACAGTGAAAGCAGTCAAAGCCAAAATTGAGGCAGAAGAAGATAAGTTTAATTTCGATATTCTGGACCATGTGGTAAGTGAAGCCCAGAATCTTGATATCCGTCAGATAGCTGAGCAGGCTGGTGAGCAGGTTGTAGAAGTAGAAATGGTGACTGAGTTTTCTTCTGATGATGTGTTACTGGATATTCGCTCACCAGATGAACAGGATGACCGTCCTCTGAAAATGGAAGGCATCGATATCCATTCACTGCCTTTCTATAAGCTGAGTACCCAGTTTGGCGATTTGCCAAAAGAGAAAAACTACCTGTTGTATTGTGAGCGTGGAGTAATGAGCCGTTTACAGGCGCTTTACCTGCGTGAACAGGGTTTCCAGAATGTGAAGGTTTATCGCCCTTAGCCTGAAAACAGGTAAGCTGCTGGCATTATGTATTGTTACCAGCAGCTTATTATTAACAGAACAATTACTGTAGATTTTGGTAATTGTTTATCCCCGGAGGCAAAACTAGCTGAGCAGCAACTTCTGCGGCAGTATCTTTCCCTTTCAAAAGCTCAATCAGTTTTAAAGCGAAGTCAAAAGCAGTCGCAGGTCCCTGACTGGTGAGTAGATTGACTCTCTCATCAAAATAGACCCGCCGATCTATCCATTTCTCTGGCGCTATTTTATCTTTCATGCTGGGATATCCCGTCATATTACCAACTGGAAAAAGTTGGTGATGTTCCAGGACAATAGCCGGTGATGCACAAATTGCAGCGATGATTTTTCCCTGACTTTGTGCTGTGCGAATTTTTTCCACGACTAGCCCGCTATCACGAAAACATTCCGCTCCTTTTATGCCGCCCGGCAGGATAATAGCATCAAAATCTTCGTCAACAACTTCTACCAGAGGGACATCTGCGACAATCTTAACACCACGTGAGCAGGTTAATATCAGCGCACCATCTGTTGCTGTACTGGCGACAGTGACGCTAATACCGGCTCTGACCAGTAAATCAATAGTTGTGACAGCTTCGGTTTCTTCACTACCGTGAGCGAGACAAATGAGAGCTGAGGCGTTCATATTCCTCCTCCTGTCGTTTAATATAACGATAAATTTGTGCGTTTTCTGTCAGTACCAGTCCGTGTTCATGGGCCCGAGTTAGTAGAAAACCAGTAATGTAGTCTATTTCCGTACGCCGCTGTGAACGGATATCCTGCCGCATAGATGAAGAGTTTTCTGATGTCCGCGTGATGATATCCATAATGTAATCTATCAGTGCCTGCCTGGAGATTTGAATACCATCATGTTGCATCACTTGATGAACCTCATCGCATAAAGCATGGACTTTAGCAATATGATTTAGTAACCCGCCATTTTTGCAATCGTAAAGTACGGTGAGTGGATTGATAATGCAGTTTGCAGCAAGTTTTAGCCAGCTGATAGCATAAATATCGTTGCTCCAGATTACCTCTGGCAGAGCATCGTTCAGAATATTTGCTAATACACTGAATTTATTCGCATCAGGTATTGTAGAACCAATTTGGGTTATTCCCGGTGATTTATGATAAACAATACCATTCTCCTGATAGGCTCCATGAGTTGTTACTCCGGATAAAATAGGATTAGGCAGCGGTAAAAGTTCTTCCTGTGTTCCCATTCCGTTATGTAGTAACAGTATCGGGCAATCAGGGGAAAGTTTAGGGGAGAGATTATTAATAGCATCGGGAACCTGCCAGGCTTTCAGACAAACAAGCAGTAGCTCGCTTTCAGCAAGATGCTTTTCATTATTGGCAAGGACTTGCTGTTCAAATGTTCTATTTTGTAATGTATTAATACGAACAGCTAACGAAGGTTGTGGAACTTTTAGCCATGCCTGAACATGATGCTGTTGTTCAGACAAGGCGGCAAGCCATAATTTTCCTATGGCACCACAGCCCAGAACAGTTATTTTCATTGTTCTTCCTTGAGAGATACTTTCAGCGGAAACGTTAAAATTATGCAGGTCTTGCATAAATCTCAAATTACCTAAGGTCGCGGAAATCAGAAAGATCACTTAGCCTGAGAAGTATAGATCTTTTGCCAATAATGGAAAGCGGTTATCATGCCGGATTATTGATTAGCTGGAGGTGACTGGTAATGCCATCATTTGATATTGTTTCAGAAGTTGATATGCAGGAAGTGCGCAATGCAGTAGAAAATGCGCAGAGAGAATTAACCAATCGCTGGGATTTCCGCAATGTCAATGCGAGTTTTGAATTAAACGAGAAGAACGAATCCGTTAAGATCGCGAGCGAATCTGACTTTCAGGTTAACCAACTTATCGATATTCTGCGTGAAAAATTTGCCAAACGAGGAATTGATGGCTCGGTGCTGAATGTTCCTGAAAACATGGTTCATAGTGGTAAAACCTACAGTGTGGAAGCGACCATGCTACAGGGTATTGATACACCGCTAGCGAAGAAAATCGTTAAGCTGATTAAAGACAGTAAGCTGAAAGTTCAGGCCCAAATTCAGGGTGAACAAGTACGAGTTACTGGTAAAGCTCGTGATGATCTGCAAAGTGTGATTACATTAGTTCGCGGTGCAGAGTTGGGCCAGCCTTTTCAGTTTACTAACTTCAGAGATTAACCGTAATATAAGCGGATTATTCTTTTTGGCCTGAGCCAAGTATTTAAGGGAAGCCCGTAATTATTTATTACTGTTGCTTCCCTTAATTCTGTACAGATATCGGCTATCCTGAACTTTATTATGAATGGGCAAGTACAATCTGTTCTAATTGTTCACGGTTAGTCTGCTTAGTATCTACCTTTATATATGCGCTGAGTTCCTCTGGCACAATCACGACATCTTTCACACCCACCTGAGATCGTATTTCCTTTTCCAGAACGTTAGCAGCACTTAATTGAGCAGGTAAAACTAGCCTGATGCTACTGACATAAGGTGGCTGACGCATGGTAAGACTGAGAATAAACCAGAATAGAGTAAGAATAATTCCAGCCATAAAGACTAATGATGCACCTTGTATTTCGTATAGCATACCGCCAAGACTTCCTCCCAACGCCACGCCGATAAACTGGCTGGTGGAATAAATCCCCATCGCTGTACCTTTATACCCTGCAGGCGCTTCTTTACTGATTAATGAAGGTAAAATGGCCTCCATGATATTAAACGCAAGGAAGAAAATCTGAATACCGGCAAATATTCCCCAAAGATGTGAGCCTAAAGACCACAATACAAATTCAGCAATAAACAACATGCCGATGCAAAGCAGAAAAACCTGTTTCATTCGGCGTTTTTTTTCTGCATAAATAATGAATGGTAAAACAGCAACGAAGGAAATAAGCGTAGTAATTAAATAAACTTTCCAGTGTTGCTGGGGAGGAAATCCGACTTTTTCCATAATAAGGGGGAGGGCAACAAAACTCGACATCAATAATGTATGCAGACTAAGTATACCAAAATTGAGTTTTAGCAGTTGGGGATCAGAAAGTACACGCCGGAAGCTGCCACGAACAATACCGGACTCCCGATTTAATAAGTGCTTATGTGTCGATGGTACTGCGAATAATGTTATTAAGATACCGCCACTGGCAAGGATTGCTATCGTACCAAATAAACCATTTAATCCAATCTGGTGAGTAACAATAGGACCGACGACAATGGCAAAGGCAAATGTGATACCAAAACTGATCCCAATAAATGCCATAGCTTTTGTGCGGTTTTGCTCACGGGTCAGATCCGATAGTAATGCCATAATCGCCGCAGAGATTGCCCCCGTTCCTTGTAAAGCTCTTCCGACAATAACACCCCAGATGGAGTCACTAAAGGCGGCAATAATACTGCCTAAGACAAAAATAAGCAGTCCAATGATGATTAAAGGTTTTCTGCCGATTTTATCTGAAAGTAGCCCGAATGGGATTTGAAATATAGCCTGTGTTAAACCGTAGATGCCAATTGCAATGCCGATTAAAGCTTCGGAGGCGCCCCGTAACTCTAAACCATAAGTTGTCAGGACTGGTAACACCATGAACATGCCTAACATGCGTAGAGAAAAAACGGAACCTAAACCCCATGTTGCTCTGAGTTCAAGGGGAGTCATTTTATTGTCGTTCATGGGTACCTCATACCTTCAAAAATTCGATATGACATTTTAGCCAGACAGGAGTAAAGCAATGTTTGCAAGAGAAAAGGAAAGAAAAATGGCAGGTTTTCCCTGCCATTTGAATACTACCGGATGTAAGTCAGCGCTATTTCTGGAGATGCCGCAGAATCCACAGACATCATGATACTCAAAGACATGATGGCGACAATAGAAAATATAAATAACTTACGAGCCCAAGCTCGATCATTTGTGGTTTTATAACCTGATAATGCCATCCCCAGCCACCAGATACTTACTACTGCAGCAACGATGAGGTATTTATAACCTGCATAGCCACTGATTGTCAGCATCAGCGTAGCAACCATAAATGCCAGAATATAGAGGGTAATGTGGTTTTTTGCCACAGAGATACCCTTAATAACAGGCAAAACTGGAATATTGGCGGCCTGATAATCTTTGAACCGAAAAATAGCAATGGCGTAAGAGTGGGGCATTTGCCATAAGCTGAAAATCAGCAATAGAATCAATGCTCCCATGTCAAACTGCCCTGTTACGGCACAATAACCAATAACAGGAGGTGCTGCACCTGACAAGCTACCTACCAGCGTGCCATAAATAGACTTCCTTTTCATGTAGAGGCTATAAACCCCTACATAAATGACAAACCCGATGAGAGCTAACAGCATTGCTAAGGCATTGGCTGCTACATAGAGCAGCACCATGCCAGCAATACCTAACACTGAGGCGTAAATCAGGCTGATTTTCGGATTGATAAGCCCTTTCACAAGGACCCTTTCTTTTGTTCTTTCCATGATCCTGTCAATATCGCGGTCAATATAGTTGTTAAATACACAACCTGACGCTACTACCAACGATACTCCGACCATTGTTGCAAAGAACAAGGGGTAATCTATTACGCCCTTGGAAGCGAGTAGAAAACCACCAATCACAGAAATTAGATTTCCGAAAATAATTCCTGGTTTGGTCACTTGTAGGTATTGCTTAATCATTCAAATCAACTCTTAATCAACCATCATATTGATATTCAGGTTGTACATAATCCACAGTGAGCCAACGACAACGATGGCAATAACCAACAATGTGAATATTAAAGCAACAAGGTTCCAGCGTTCTTCAGATGATGTATTCATATGCAGGAAGCAGATGAAATGTACAAAAATCTGAATAACAGCCATGACAACCACGGTGACGAGGATTGTACTGTGTGAAGCAGTACCATCCATTACCATCCAGAATGGGATCACGGTCAATATGACTGACAGGATAAAGCCAATCATATAAGTTTTGAAGCTACCGTGGCTGGCGCCGGTATGAGAAGTATTTGGATGACTCATCACATAGCTCCCATCAGATAAACGACAGTAAATACACAGATCCATACAACGTCAAGGAAATGCCAGAACAGGCTCAGGCAGTTCAGACGCGTCTGGTTCACGTCAGTCAGACCACGGCGTGCAACCTGAACCATCAGGACAATGATCCAGATCAGACCAAAGGTAACGTGCAGACCGTGAGTCGCAACCAGTGCGAAGAAGGATGACAGGAATGCACTGCGGTCAGGACCGTAGTTTTCAATGATTAGTTCGTGGAATTCATAAATTTCCATCGATACAAAGCCAAGGCCGAACAGAAAGGTAACGAACAGCCACAGATTTACCTGACCAGCTTTACCTTTGTTCATGCTCAGCATGGCGAAACCGTAAGTGATACTACTGAACAACAGCAGGAAGGTTTCTACCAGCACGAACTTCAGATTGAAAATAGTTTTACCTGATGGGCCATCCGCAATACCGTTAGCAAGTACAACATAAGTTGCAAACAGGCTTGCAAACAGAACCAAGTCACTCATCAGGTAGATCCAGAAACCAAATACTTTGTTGGCTCCTGTATCGTGGTGCCCATGAGCGTCATGGGCGGCTGTGTTATTAAGGGTTTGAGTCGACATTATTTCGCACCTGCCTTTCTCAGTTCTTCGTAACGCTGATCTTCAATTTTTTCTACTTCAGCTACAGGAACGTAGTAATCAACGTCTTCGTCAAAGCTTTTCACGATGCAGCTGATGACAATACCTGCGAAACTTGCAATAGCCATCCACCAGATATGCCAGATAAACGCAAAGCCCAGCACCAGACAGAATGCACTGATAACCACGCCAGCACCTGTGTTTTTAGGCATATGAATTTCTTCATATTTAGCAGGACGTTTATATTCAGTACCTTTTTCTTTCATATCCCACCACGCATCACGAGTCTGGATGTGTGGAACTTCCGCAAAGTTATAGAACGGAGGTGGAGATGAAGTTGACCATTCCAGAGTACGGGCACCCCATGGGTCACCAGTCAGGTCACGGTTCTGTTCACGGTCACGGATACTGACGTAGAACTGGATAACCTGACACAGAATACCAAGAGCAATCAGGACAACACCACCTGCCGCAACAACCAGCAAAGGATGGAATTCTGGGTTGATATCCTGGCTCAGACGACGGGTCATACCCATGAAGCCCAGAGCATACAGAGGCATAAAGGCAACGAAGAAGCCGGTGATCCAGAACCAGAATGCACGCACGCCCCATTTTTCATTCAGGGTGAAACCGAACGCTTTCGGGAACCAGTAAGTAGTACCAGCGAAACAGCCGAATACAACACCACCGATGATAACGTTATGGAAGTGAGCAATCAGGAACAGACTGTTATGCAGTACGAAGTTTGCACCCGGAACAGCTAACAGAACACCTGTCATACCACCAATGGAGAAGGTGACCAGGAAGCCAACAGTCCACAACATCGGGGTTTTGAATTCGATGCGACCACGGTACATAGTGAACAGCCAGTTGAAGATCTTAACCCCGGTCGGGATGGAGATAATCATCGTGGCAATACCGAAGAAGGCGTTAACGTTCGCGCCGGAACCCATGGTAAAGAAGTGGTGCAACCATACGATGAACGACAGAATGGTAATAACAATTGTCGCCCATACCAGAGAGGTATAACCAAACAGGCGTTTTTTCGAGAAGGTTGCCGTAACTTCAGAGAAGATACCAAAGACAGGCAGAACCAGAATATAAACTTCAGGATGACCCCATGCCCAGATCAGGTTGATGTACATCATCATGTTGCCGCCCATATCGTTGGTAAAGAAATGGGTGCCCAGATAACGATCCAGGGTTAACAGTGCGATTGTCACTGTCAGAATAGGGAATGCTGCAATAATCAGTACGTTGGTACACAGTGAAGCCCAAGTGAAAACAGGCAGTTTCATCATGGACATACCTGGCGCACGCATACGCAGGATAGTCACGAAGAAGTTAACACCTGTCAGCAACGTACCTACACCGGAGAGCTGAAGACTCCATATCCAGTAATCAACACCAACTCCCGGGTTGTATTCCAGACCGGACAGAGGTGGGTAGGCCAGCCAGCCAGTTTGTGCGAATTCACCAACCCCCAGAGAGAGGTTGATCAGAACGACACCCACAACAAACAACCAGAAGCTCAGGGAGTTCAGGAATGGGAATGCGACGTCACGTGCCCCGATTTGTAGAGGAACCACGATATTCATCAGACCAACAACGAAAGGCATCGCCATGAAGAAAATCATGATTACGCCGTGCGCAGTAAAGATCTGATCATAATGGTGCGGGGGCAGGAAACCTGCTTCACCAGCGGAAGCTAGGGCTTGCTGTCCACGCATCATGATGGCGTCAGCAAAACCACGCAGCATCATTACCATAGCAACAACGATATACATGACACCGATTTTTTTATGGTCGACACTTGTCAACCATTCGCTCCAGAGCCATTTCCATTTGCCGAAATAAGTTATGGAACCAACTACTGCCAGTCCCCCGAGAAGGATCCCCAATAAAGTAACCACGATAATGGGTTCATGTAATGGGATCGCATCAAGTGTTAATTTTCCCCACATGTCTTTATTCCTCAACACCTGCATGAGCCGGTTGACTCATATTCATATTATGACCCGCAGCTTCACCATGTTCTGCTTTGTCATGGCCTGTTTTGCCGTGAGACATACCAAACATACCGCCATGGCCCATATCACCCATAAACTTGGCGATAGTTTCCTGGAACAGTTTTGGTTTCACGCTTGAGAAGTATTCAACTGGGTTGTTCTGGCTAGGTTTTGCCAATGCATTGAATGCCTGCACTGTGTCCAGAGTTTTAGGTGACGCTTTAACTTTTTGTACCCACTCTTCAAAACCAGCACGATCTTCAGTTGCAGTTGCGGTGAATTTCATGCCAGAGAAGCCATGTCCACTGTAACTGGCTGAGAAGCCATCGTATTTGCCTGCTGAGTTAGCAATCAAGTGCAGTTTTGTCTGCATACCTGCCATTGCATAAATCTGACCACCTAACTGTGGAATGAAGAAAGAGTTCATCACAGAGTCAGAGGTGATTTTGAAGTTAATTGGCACATCTTTAGGGAATACAATTTCATTTACGGTTGCAATACCCTGCTCCGGATAGATAAACAGCCATTTCCAGTCGAGGGAAATAACTTCAATCGTTACCGGCTTCACATCACTGTCCAGTGGCTTATATGGATCGAGCTCATGAGTCGTTTTCCATGTAATCGTGGCCAATACGATGATAATCAGGATAGGCACGGTCCAGACAACAAGCTCAATTTTATTTGAGTGTGCCCAGTTTGGACGATAGGTTGCAGATTTGTTGGCTTCCCGGTAACGTAAAGCAAAGACGATTGCCATTACGATAGCCGGGATAACAACGATCAGCATCAGGCCAAACGCTGTCAGTATCAGCGTTTTTTGCTCAACGCCGATCGCCCCTTTGGGATTCATCAATACCATATCACAACCACTTAGCATTAAAGTGGCTGCGAGTAGTGACGATAACCCAATAGTTTTTTTGTATTTCATAAGTCTCATTAGAGCGACCCCAGATAACAAAAGCTTTATTGTCGTTTCATCAGTGCGGGCATTCTACGGTAAGGTTACCGGAGTGTAAACAATTGTAATAGAAGCAGGATGGCTTGTAGGCTTTTTATGCTAGAGGGATCACATGCAATATGAGATTTAACAAAAAGTTAACTTCGGGTGGTTATTGTATCCAATAAATCAAAATAGGCAATATTTTTTATATAACCATCTATTTTTAAATAAAGTTTCCTTAATGAAAATTACAGGTAACGTTTTTAAACAGACGATGTTTCAGTAAATAAATCATGATTTTTAATCTTGGTGAACAGTTTTGAACTGTTCACCAGTTAAACTAATTATCAGAAGTTATATTTTACACTGTAAACAATACCATCCTGAAGGAAATCTTCCCCTAATTTATTGTCAGCATAACGGTATTGAATTCCGGCAGTAAAAGAAGGGTGCGGATTCCACCATAACCCTACCGCGCCGTTGACTCCATCAGGGCCACCGTTGCCGTAACGCTTATTGCGGTTTAATTCAATTTCATTCCAATTTGTGACGCTGAATTTTTGTTCCCACAGGTTGAAATCGTATCCGGCAACCCAGCCTACAACATAACCGTTGTTTCCTGAGTAGAACTTGTTGTCGGTATAATTTAAAGCGACGAACGGTTTGAACCACAGACCTGCGAAGGTTGTATTATAACCTAATCCATAGAGTGTATTGACTTCATGGAAGTTACCGCCATTGCCGGGAAGTGAGTAGCTTCCGTAAACATGTCCGTAAAGATTGAAACCTGTCTCTCCCAGATAATAACGACCTGTTGTTTTGAAGGCGTATCGTAGGTTATCACCGGGTTGTGCAGTTTTGCTGTTAAATGGATTCTCTAAATCAAAGAAACCATATAGCTCCCCCCAGCTGAAGCCTGCTCCACCTTCCAGTTCCATATAAGCAAAGTCATCTTTGTGCGAAGACTGCCCGGTTTTGTGTGTTGTGTGTTTGCTCCAGTCAAGGTAGTTCATGCTGACATTGGCAAACCCCCACTGGTATTCCGCGCTGGCTGAAGCAGAAACCAAGGCGGCAGCAACTGCTGTGAGTGTCAAAATATGTCTTTTCATAAATTCCCTTTATATGGCTTTAGATAAATAAAGATATTTTGGATAGTTCGAAACAAAATAAATGTGAACGTGAGAATAATAATATTTATTAGTACAAATATAAATGTTTCCCCTCTAGAAAAGATGTTTCTTGAGTCACATAATTTTATTTTTTTACTATTATTGTGATAATAATCACTAAATAAGAGCAACAAAAGACTGAACTTTGTCAGCCTTTTGTTGTAGTGGCAGGAATTTTAAGCAAATTTACTTTTTTTCAATGCGATGTAGTCCAGAATACCACCCAGTAGTAATCCTATGACACCAATGACAACGCTCCAGGACAACATAGGGTATATAAAGTCACTTATGTTATTAAAGATATCGATATATTTTGGAGAGATATAAAGCACTAAAGTGACAATATGCGTTATTACAAACAACAGGCTATTTATAATTAGCCAGGCAGCAAAAATAAGTGCAGCCAGAGTCATCGTCAGGAAGGCTAGTCGATAATAGTTACTGAATAATGTCCGAGGAATAAAACTATCTGTTTTTTGAGTATAAGCCAGTGTACTACGACAAACCAGCAGGAGAGCCAGGCCCGGAAACCCAATCACAATGGAAAACAGATAAAACATCGGCCAGCCATGAGCCTCAGCAAACCAGCCTGCAACCGGGCCGACATACACTCGCCCTACCGCCGATAATGCGGAAAGAAGGGCAAATTGTGTCGCTGAAAAAGACTTATTGCAAAGTGTCATGAGTAAGGCAACAAATGCTGCTGTGCCCATACCACCACAGATATTCTCCAGAAATATAGCCCCCCCCATGACATAAATATCTTTAGGAGTGACGGCAAGTATCCAATAACCGAAATTTGAAATGGTTTGCAGGATCCCGAAGATCATCAATGCCCGGAACAGACTCCACTTCTGCATTAAATAACCACCATATAGCGCTCCTACAATGGTAGCGGCCAGCCCAAGGGTTTTATTGATCATACCAACTTCGGCCGGATTAAAACCAACTCCTCGGATAAGAAAAGGAGTACTGAGGGAGAGGGCGAAAGCATCAGCTAATTTATACATAACAATTAGCAGAAGGATAAGCCAGGCATTATTTCGACTAAAAAAATCAAATAAAGGTTCTACGACGGCCTGGTGTAACGTTTTTGGTGGCGCTGTATCTATTTGGGGTTCTTTAGCCGTAAGAGTAGCATAAACACCAATCAGCATCAGACCGGCCATAAGCCAGTACATACTATTCCAGCCAATATAAGTTGTTACCCATAGGGCTAAACCGCCGGAAACCAGCATTGCCAACCGGTAGCCCAATACAGAAATCGCAGCTCCGGCACCGCGTTCTTCCTGCTGAAGAAGGTCGGTTTTATAGGCGTCGAAAATAATATCCTGAGAAGCAGAAAAGAAGGCGACAGCAACAGCTAATGCGGCTAACCACCATAAATGTTGTGAGGGATTCAGAAATCCCATCCCTGCTATACTGATAATGAGCAAAAGCTGGGTAACAAGCATCCAGCCACGTCGCCGTCCCAGAAATGAAGGGGAATAGCGATCCATGGCAGGGGCCCAGAGAAATTTAAAGACATATGCCTGACCAACTAAAGTGAAAAAGCCGATAGTTTTGATATCAACATCTTCCACTGTCATCCATGCCTGTAATGTGCCTGCTGTAAGAGCAAGAGGAAGGCCGGATGCAAAACCCAGTAAAAGAAGAATGCGGTAATTACGTATTGCTGATAAGTTAAGAGCATGATTTGCCATAAGCCCCTCCAATACTTTCTGCCTATAGTCTACTGAAAGTGACTTCAATAGAATCAGGCAGAAAGCATATTCATATTCTGTTAGCGAACGTTTTGTTTGATGAAGGTGCTGATTGACGAATCTTGGGCCATATCTGCGATAACATCAGATAATACAGTATTAACTGCATCAGCAATTTTCGCGTTAGTTGCACTTAATGGAGCCTGAACATTATAGCTGGTGCGGTAGTTCTTGATTTGTTTATTGCCATCCTGAGCATAAACAATCACTGAAATTTCTGCTTTTGCTGAAATATCGTGACGTAAACTGCCTTCTTTAACATTGGCATAAAGCTGATTGACAACAACTTGCAAGTTGGCATTAGCCGGAGAGCCAATCATATAACCACGAGCGACCATTTGCTTTTCCAGTGCTTCTTGCAGTAAAAAGCGTAAATCTCGTGAAGGTAGCAGCGTGACTAATTTTGCATCCCGGTTTACTTGAGCCAGGGCTTGAGATTGCCGCTGGTCGACCCCACTAATACTGATTGTGATAGCTTTCATCGTCGGGTCTGCTGATGGCAGGGCGATTTTAGGCTGAATAGCGAGTGTATTGCTGGGAGTTGCACAGCCAGTCAGATTGGCTAAAAAGAGAAGTGCGGTAAATGGAATAAGTATTTTCTTTAGCATGTAAATGGTCTCATTCTGGATACGGATACCCGGTATAGTAATACAGATAGTACAAACCGTTGCAATCATAACACTGCGATAGGTAGTGGCATATCCCTAATGCTTACTAATTGAAAGATATAGGGAAATAAACAAAATGCATTTGGTTTAAGATAATTAGATGTTTGAATCCTATAAATCGCGGGAAATAAACTAAAATCAATATATGGTTGATTAATAACCTTTGGTGACTAAGGAGAATGAGATGGTTCGTCAGGAAATAGAAACAAAGTTACGGGCGGCATTTAAGCCTTCTCATCTGGAAGTTATTGATGAAAGTTATCGTCATAATGTACCAGCAGGTTCTGAAAGCCATTTTAAAATCATTGTAATCAGTAATGCATTTATTGATCAGAGGATGCTTAACCGTCATCGCTCAATATACAGCACCCTGGCTAATGAGATGGCTGGAGGAGTACATGCTCTGGCACTTCACACATATACAGAAAAAGAGTGGATGGAATTGGAAGATACTGTTCTGAACTCGCCAGCATGCCGGGGAGGAACGGCGACGACTTCATGATTTTACAGAGTAGAGAGCTTGTACTTACTTTTTAATTAATTTGGTTTTCACGTTAAACTACAGCCTTCGGGCTGTATTTTTGTTTATACCCGTTATTTTAAGTTATAGCGTTGCTGGTTATGCATGCCCATCCGGTTACATAATGCATGATGTAACCGAGGAAATATTCTTGCAACCGCGCTCTATCTTGAAGTCCATGAGGATATTCATATCGAATAACCAAAGGCATGATGTGGTTATTGAGCAATGCTTATCACATAAGTCAACGAATATTGCACGCTTTTGCCAGCAATTCTCGACTCATCCTGTCTGCATCGCTATAATGCTGCGTCTAAATTTTTACAATAGTTTCGGGGCGCTTCTGATCACAGGGATTCTCGGTTTTTAAATGCGACCACCCCGGTTCTTGAAGAGTGCTGCAATTTGCCCGTATTAGGTGTTGTACCATTCTGAAGTTGACCGAGCACTATGATTTTTTTGAGGTAACAAGATGCAAGTTTCTGTTGAAACAACTCAAGGCCTAGGGCGTCGTGTGTCAATCACCGTTCCTGCTGCCGACATTGAAAAAGCAGTTAACAGTGAGCTGGTTAATGTAGCGAAAAAAGTACGTATTGACGGTTTCCGTAAAGGTAAAGTACCTATGAAAATCGTTCAGCAGCGTTATGGCGCCTCTGTCCTGCAGGATGTACTGGGTGATCTGATGCAGCGTAATTTCATCAATGCGATCATTGAGAATAAAATTAATCCAGCCGGTGCACCAAGCTACAAACCAGAGCAGTTTAAAGATGGCGAAGACTTCGTTTACGCAGTTGAATTCGAAGTATATCCAGAAATCGAACTGAAAGGTCTGGAAGAAATCGAAGTTGAAAAACCAGTTGTTGAAGTAAAAGATGCAGATGTTGACACTATGCTGGAAACTCTGCGTAAACAACAGGCTGACTGGAAAGAAACCGATGAAGCAGCAGCTGCAGAAGATCGCGTAACTGTAGATTTTAATGGCTCTGTTGACGGGGAAGAGTTCGAAGGCGGTAAAGCAACAGACTTCGTTCTGGCAATGGGCCAAGGCCGCATGATCCCGGGTTTCGAAGAGGGTGTTGTTGGTCATAAAGCGGGAGACGAATTCACTATCGATGTGACTTTCCCTGAAGATTACCATGCTGAAAACCTGAAAGGTAAAGCGGCGAAATTCGCAATTAACCTGAAGAAAGTTGAACAGCGTGAACTGCCAGAACTGACTGAAGAGTTCATCAAGCGTTTTGGTATTACCGAAGCGACAGTTGATGGTCTGCGTGCAGAAGTTCGTAAAAACATGGAACGTGAACTGAAAAATGCAGTACGTAACCGCATTAAAACTCAGGTTCTGGATGGTCTGGTTAAGGCTAACGAAATCGACGTTCCTGCTGCGGCTATTGATGGTGAAGTTGATGTACTGCGTCGTCAGGCGGCACAGCGTTTCGGTGGTAATGAAGCGCAGGCTCTGGAACTGCCTCGTGAGCTGTTCGAAGAGCAGGCAAAACGCCGTGTAGTTGTTGGTCTGCTGTTAGGTGAAGTTATCAGCAGCAATGAGCTGAAAGTTGATGATGAGCGTGTTAACGCGCTGATCGAAGAAATGGCTTCTGCCTATGAAGATCCAAAAGAAGTCGTTGAATACTATAGCAAAAACAAAGAAATGATGAACAACATCCGCAACGTTGCTCTGGAAGAGCAAGCTGTTGAATTGGTTCTGAGCAAAGCGAAAGTTTCTGAGAAAGAAACTGGCTTTAATGATCTGATGAATCAGAATCAAATGGCATAAGTTTCATTTATTGATTACCTGAGATGATGAATTCTTCTCTCAGTAATGCAAACCCGCAGGCGAAGCTTGCGGGTTTTTTTTATTGTTCTTGAAAAAAACAGATTTAACCTCATATCCTTTCTTACTATTATGTAATGGCTTACTACTTTTTATAGAGGGAAGCCCTCTGTTAGTTAACTTTGGATCATGGTCATCATCGCTTATCTCAAGTAGAATCAGTTATGAATGGCACCAGCGTGAGTTCTATTAGGAGACGGAAATGTCATACAGTGGCAAGCAAGATCAATATGCACCTAACATGTCTTTGGTGCCGATGGTGGTTGAACAGACAGCACGTGGGGAACGTGCATTTGATATTTATTCCCGCTTATTAAAAGATCGAATTATTTTTCTGACGGGTCAGGTAGAAGACCATATGGCGAATTTAATTGTCGCTCAGATGCTCTTCCTGGAAGCAGAAAACCCAGAAAAAGACATTCACTTATATATCAACTCGCCGGGTGGGGTTATCACAGCTGGTATGTCTATTTATGACACCATGCAATTTATTAAGCCAGATGTGAGTACTATTTGTATGGGGCAAGCCTGCTCAATGGGAGCGTTCTTGTTAACAGCTGGTGCAAAAGGGAAACGTTTCTGTTTGCCAAATTCCAGAGTGATGATCCATCAGCCATTAGGTGGATTTCAGGGGCAGGCAACAGATATTGAAATCCATGCGCAGGAAATACTCAAAGTTAAAGCACGTATGAATGAATTGATGGCAAAACATACGGGGCAATCGCTTGAGAAGATAGTCGAAGATACAGAACGTGATCGTTTCTTATCAGCCGGGGAAGCCGTAGAATACGGATTGGTTGATAGCATATTCACCCAGCGCAACTAATTTATTGATAATTAATTTATTACTCCAACACTATAATTTAAAGGTGAATTTTTGTACAATCACCTGATTATGCGGAGTAATGACAGCGTTTTTTCTGTTATGCCAGATAGACTGGGATAACAGCTCATAAAGTGAGGTTGACTGATGACAGATAAGCGCAAAGACGGTTCAGGAAAGCTGCTGTATTGCTCTTTCTGCGGGAAAAGCCAACATGAAGTCCGGAAATTAATAGCTGGCCCGTCAGTGTATATCTGCGATGAATGTGTCGATTTATGTAATGATATCATTCGCGAAGAAATTAAAGAGCTAGTACCACATCGTGAGCGTAGTACATTGCCTACCCCTCATGAAATTCGCCAACATCTGGATGATTATGTCATCGGTCAGGAAATGGCGAAAAAAGTACTAGCGGTAGCCGTTTATAACCATTATAAGCGCCTGCGTAATGGGGATACTAATAACGGTGTGGAATTAGGCAAAAGTAATATTCTGCTAATCGGGCCAACTGGTAGCGGTAAAACTTTGCTGGCAGAAACACTTGCCCGTTATTTAGATGTACCATTTACTATGGCTGATGCTACGACCCTGACTGAAGCAGGTTATGTTGGGGAAGACGTAGAAAACATTATTCAAAAGCTTTTGCAAAAATGTGACTACGATGTACAGAAAGCGCAGCGTGGTATCGTTTATATTGATGAAATAGATAAAATCTCCCGCAAATCTGATAATCCTTCAATAACACGTGATGTGTCAGGTGAAGGCGTTCAGCAGGCACTGTTGAAACTGATTGAAGGCACAGTAGCAGCTGTTCCTCCTCAGGGTGGTCGTAAGCATCCACAGCAGGAGTTCCTTCAGGTTGATACATCTAAAATTCTGTTTATTTGTGGCGGCGCGTTTGCCGGGTTGAGCAAGGTTGTTAGCCAGCGTTTGAATGTCAGCTCTGGAATAGGTTTTAGTGCTACAGTTAAAGGTGAATCAGAGAAAGCAACTGAAGGTGAATTGCTTGCTCAGGTTGAACCGGAAGATTTAATCAAATTCGGCTTGATTCCTGAGTTCATTGGCCGTCTGCCGGTTGTGGCAACGCTGGGTGAACTTAATGAAGAAGCTTTAATCCAGATTCTGCAAGAGCCAAAAAACGCGTTGACAAAACAGTATCAGGCTTTATTTAATCTGGAAGGCGTTGAGCTGGAGTTCAGAAAAGAAGCTCTGACAGCGATTGCTAAAAAAGCAATGGTGCGTAAAACGGGTGCTCGTGGTCTTCGCTCAATTGTGGAAGGTGTTTTATTGGACACAATGTACGATCTCCCATCAATGGAACATGTAGAAAAAGTTGTCGTTGATGAGACGGTTGTTGAAGATAAATCCGCACCATTATTGATATATAGCAAACCGGATGCTCAAGTTTCTGGTGAGTGATGAAAATAGGGTAAGAAGTACCGGCCATCAATTCGCATTGAAAAAATAAAATGAGGGATTCTCCCTCATTTTGCTTTTTGCAGACTCAGGCTATTGAATGTCGGATTCCTGTCCCCATATATTTTATATTCTTTGAAGTGAAACTCGTGAAAACCGTGTTTCACGAGATTCCTAAAAACTGGCGAAAGCTAAACGAAGAGAGAGCTCTATGAATCCTGAGCGTTCCGAACGCATAGAAATCCCTGTATTGCCTTTGCGCGATGTAGTGGTTTACCCACATATGGTGATCCCTCTGTTTGTTGGGCGAGAGAAGTCGATTCATTGTCTGGAAGCAGCAATGGATCATGACAAACAGGTCATGTTGGTAGCGCAGAAAGAAGCATCCACTGATGAACCGGGAGTCAATGATCTATTCTCGGTAGGCACAGTGGCTTCTGTTCTACAGATGCTGAAATTACCAGATGGCACAGTGAAGGTTCTGGTTGAAGGCTTGCAGCGTGCCCGCATTACAACACTGACAGATAACGGTGAATACTTTTATGCGCAGGTTGAATATCAGGACTCCCCGATCGTTGATGAGCGCGAGCAGGAAGTTCTGGTAAGAACCGCGATTAATCAGTTTGAAGGCTATATCAAACTGAATAAAAAAATCCCGCCGGAAGTGCTGACATCACTACACAGTATTGAAGATGCCGCAAAACTGGCTGATACCATTGCTGCTCACATGCCGTTAAAAATCAATGACAAACAGGCTGTTTTAGAAATGTCTGATGTTGTTGAGCGCATTGAATATCTGATTGCAATGATGGAATCAGAAATCGATCTGCTACAGGTAGAAAAACGAATTCGTAATCGCGTTAAAAAACAGATGGAAAAAAGCCAGCGCGAATACTACCTGAATGAGCAAATGAAGGCGATTCAGAAAGAATTAGGTGAGATGGATGATGCACCTGACGAATATGAGACGCTGAAACGTAAGATCGAAAATGCCAAGATGCCTAAAGAGGCGCGGGAAAAAGCAGAAGCTGAGCTGCAAAAATTAAAAATGATGTCCCCAATGTCAGCGGAAGCGACAGTTGTGCGTAGCTACATTGACTGGATAGTGCAGGTTCCGTGGAACGCACGCAGCAAAGTGAAAAAAGATTTGGTGAAAGCCCAGGAAATACTGGACACCGATCATTACGGCCTGGAACGAGTTAAAGAACGTATCCTTGAATATCTGGCGGTACAAAGTCGTGTCAGTAAAATCAAGGGGCCAATACTATGTCTGGTTGGGCCTCCGGGTGTGGGTAAAACCTCATTGGGGCGTTCTATTGCTCGTGCAACTGGCCGTAAATACGTCCGCATGGCACTGGGTGGAGTACGTGATGAAGCAGAAATACGTGGACATCGCCGTACTTACATCGGCTCAATGCCGGGTAAGTTAATCCAGAAAATGTCTAAAATCGGGGTTAAAAACCCACTGTTCCTGTTAGATGAAATTGACAAAATGTCGTCTGATATGCGCGGTGATCCAGCATCGGCTTTGCTGGAAGTCCTTGATCCTGAACAGAACGTGACATTTAACGATCATTATCTTGAAGTGGATTATGATCTGTCTGATGTGATGTTTGTGGCGACATCCAATTCCATGAATATTCCGGCACCTTTGCTGGATCGTATGGAAGTGATCCGCTTGTCAGGTTACACCGAAGACGAAAAACTGAATATTGCCAAGCGTCATTTGTTACCTAAACAGATTGAACGCAATGCATTGAAAAAAGGTGAACTGACCATCGATGATGGTGCGATTCTCGGCATTATCCGTTATTACACCCGTGAAGCTGGTGTGCGTAGTCTGGAGCGTGAAATTTCCAAACTGTGTCGTAAGGCGGTTAAAGCATTGTTGATGGATAAAGCGCTTAAGCATATCGAGATCAATGCTGAAAACCTGAAAAATTATCTGGGTGTTCAGAAAGTGGATTATGGTCGTGCTGACACTGAAAACCGTGTTGGTCAGGTAACCGGGCTTGCATGGACTGAAGTTGGTGGTGATCTACTGACCGTGGAAACAGCCAGTGTTCCGGGTAAAGGTAAATTGACTTACACCGGTTCGTTGGGTGAAGTTATGCAGGAATCCATTCAGGCTGCATTGACAGTAGTCCGGGCTCGCGCGGATAAGCTGGGCATCAGTTCTGATTTCCACGAAAAGCGCGATATTCACGTTCATGTCCCTGAGGGCGCAACACCTAAAGATGGCCCGAGTGCAGGTATCGCAATGTGTACAGCGTTGGTTTCCTGCCTGACTGGTAATCCGGTTAATGCCAATGTGGCGATGACTGGTGAAATTACTCTGCGTGGGCTCGTTCTGCCTATTGGTGGTTTGAAAGAAAAATTGCTGGCTGCTCATCGTGGCGGAATTAAAACGGTCATCATCCCTGATGAGAATAAACGCGATTTGGAAGAAATTCCTCAGAACGTAATTCAGGATTTGGAAATCCACCCTGTTAAGCGTATAGAAGATGTTTTGACTATTGCTTTGCAGGAGCCTGCATTTGGTGCAGAGGTGATATCATTAAAGTAGTACAAAAATAGTGAGCTGAATCAAGACACTGTATGAAAATAAGGTTGGTAAGCTAATTCAGGCTTGCCAGCCTTTTTTTGTCTCATTAAGTTATCTTAATCTAAAGATCTGATTAAATATTTTGCTGTTCTATGATTTCTTGCTAATACTGGAATTGATTGATATAACGGCAAGACTGTCGTGTTAGCCGTTATAAATAGGCGTTTGTTACGATAGCAAAACTAAATGGGGATGATAAGCGTGAATAAGTCACAACTGATCGACAAAATTGCTGCTGATGTGAATATCTCTAAAGCAGCAGCCGGGCGTGTAGTAGATGCATTCATTTCTTCAGTTTCTGGAGCATTGAAAGGCGGTGATGATGTCGTTTTGGTAGGGTTTGGGACATTTACTGTACGTGAGCGGGCCGCTCGCATAGGACGTAACCCTCAGACAGGCAAAGAAATCAAAATCGCAGCAGCAAATGTACCTGCTTTCCGTGCCGGAAAAGGCTTAAAAGATGCTGTTAACGGGTAATTGTTAAATAGCCACCTTATTTACCATTACAGTTATACCCTATGGGTTCAAGATGTTGTCAAACAAAGCTGTCGTTTGTAAGTACCGTACAGATTGAACTGACTGGCTGGATCTGTAGGTTAAAAATATAAGCGCGTCACTTGATTGATGCGCTTTTTTTCTCTTAGCGTTCGAATTAGCGTAATATGGCAGTTTCTTTTTCACTAAAGCGGAGTTTTACGTCTTTATGATGGACAACCTACGCACAGCGGCAAATGGCCCAGTGCTTAAAATCGTGTTGGCTCTAATTATCCTGACCTTTTTGGTGACGGGTTTAACAGGCTACCTGTCAAGTGAAGGCGGTAATTATGCTGCCAAAGTGAATGGTCAAACCATTAGTCGTGCTCAGTTAGAGCAGGTATTTCAACAAGATAAAATGTCACTACAAGAAAGGCTGGGGGATCAATTCTCTGCCCTGTTAAGTAATGAGCAGGAAGTGAGAGCTTTGAAGCGCCAGTCATTGGACAGTATTATCAATACCGTTTTGCTTGAACAATATGCAAATAAGCTGGGACTATCAGCTAGCGACGAACAGGTAAAGGAAGAAATCCGTAAGCAGCGTTATTTCCAGACTGACGGTAAATTTGATAACGAAAAATATTTACAGGTGCTCACAAACGCTGGCCTGAATCCGGATAATTATGCGGAGCAGATTCGGCAGGATCTGATTTCCCGCCAGTTGCGTACAATATTAATGAGTACCGAAATTGCTTTACCAGCAGAAATTAAACAGCTTGCGCAGTTATCGCTACAGGAAAGAACGGCTCGTCTGGCAACTCTTGAACTGAAATCAATCGAAGCACAGCAGTCTGTGACAGATCAAGAGCTGAAAAATTACTACAATATGAACAGTAAGCATTTCACTGTTCCTGAGAAAGTCAAAATCAGCTACATCAAGATGGATGCTGCGGATGAACTGAAAAATGTTACCGTGACTGATGCTGATATTGAAAAGTACTATAAAAACAACCTGTCAAAATATACGCAGCCAGAAAGAAAGAAATACAGTCTTATCCAGCTGGCATCTGAAACTGATGCAAAATCGGTTCTGGATGAATTGAAAAAAGGGGCTGATTTCAGCAAATTAGCAGAAGAAAAATCAACAGATAAATATTCTGCTAAACAAGGAGGGGATCTTGGTTGGATGGAAGAGAGCTCCTCACCTGACGAAATCAAATCAGCTCATTTAACAGAAAAAGGGCAACTTTCTGCTGTTATAAAATTGTCTAATGGTTATGCAGTTTTCCGTCTGGATGATATTAAGCCTCAGGTAGTGAAGCCACTTGCTGATGAGCGCTCAGCCATAGAGAAAACGGTTAAGCAGGAAAAAGCGATTGATGCATTTTATGCATTACAGAGAAAAGTGAGTGAAGCTGCAGCCAATGATAATGAGTCTTTAGCAGCGGCAGAGCAGGCGGCAGGTTATAAAGCAGTCACTACAGACTGGTTTGATAGAGACCACGTTCCGGCAGATATCAATTTCAGTCAGGTCGTTCAGGCTATTTTCTTTGGTAATTTGGTTGATGATAAAAGCCCTTCAGGAACCAATTCTGACGTGATATCTGTTGATGGTGACAGGGCCTTTATCATTCGCGTTGATGAGGTTAAACCTGAATCTATTTTGCCATTTGAAGAAGCCAAAACTGAGGTGACTGAGTTAGTTAAACGTCAGAAAGCTGAAAAACAGTTACAGGTTGATAGTGAAAACCTGCTTACAGCATTAAAAGCAGGCAAGGGCGATCAAGCACTGAAAACGGCAGGAATTCAGTTTGGTGAACCAACGGTAATGGCACGCAAAACCAGTCCGGTTACTGATGTATTATTTACGCTGCCTCACCCTAAAGACGGTAAGCCTGTATATGGGTTAGCGTATGATGGAGTTGGTAATGCTGTTCTGATTCAATTAGATAAAGTCATTCCGGGCTCTATTTCGGAAGAGCAGATTAAACAGGCAATGATGATGGAGCAGTATCAGATTAGCAATACTATGTTTGAATCCCTGATCAATAATTTGCGTGATAACGCTGAGATTAAATTAGGGCAAATTGATTAAATTGCGATGCTATTCGCAATTTCTCTTGCAAAATAGTAATTGAAAAAGGCCACTTTCGTGGCCTTTCGCATATCTGGATCTTCCCTGTTGTGTTGAAATTTTGTTATGGCACTCTTTTATCCGTCAACAAAACATGGAGGAATTTTTATGAAGTATCTAAAGGGACTATTTAATTCATTTGTTCTTATTCTGGGTATTAGTATGCCATTGTCTTATGCTGTTGCAGCAGAAGAGCTTGTTAATAAAACGGCACAGCTTCAACCAACTGATCCTCATAAGATAACGGCTGAAAAAAGTGAATTAAATAACAAGGAAGAAAAAACGCTTTCAGGCAAAGTCAATATCAATACAGCGAGTGCTGAACAATTAGCCAAAGAACTTAATGGTGTTGGTGCCAAAAAAGCACAGGCAATTATTGAGTATCGTGAAAAATATGGCTCATTTACAGCCATTGAGCAGCTACAGGAAGTGCAAGGTATTGGTCCAGCATTTATAGAAAAAAATCGAGATAAATTAATCCACTGATTAAAAGCCTTCTTGGTAAATACACAAATGATTTTATCAAGGGGGCTGTGATACTGATCAAGAATCATTGATTAAACAATATTGTAATTAAAATGTTCTGCTATTGTTAATCACTTTCTGGTCAGATGAGTTTGAGGAAAAGAGTAATGAGTACAATTATCAAAGTCAGAGGTTATCATATTGATGTTTTCCAACATGTAAATAATGGGCGTTACTTAGAGTTTATGGAGGCTGCTCGTTGGGATTTGCTTTCCGACAGTGACACGTTACAGTGGTTAAATAATAATAAAATTGCTTTTATTATAGCCAATATTAATATTAACTATCGTCATCCAGCCGTGTTAGGAGATGAATTGGAAGTACATTCATCCATGCAGGAATTACGTAACAAAAGTGGTACTTTTTTTCAGAAAATTATACGTAAAGGTGATAACAGGATTATCGCTGATGCTTTGAGTACATTTGTTTGCGTTGATTTAAAGACACAACAAACGTTAGTGCTTGAAGGTGAATTACGCGAAAGATTAAATGAGTTTAAAAATGAAACAGTAAAGTGAGAGATATTTGGTATCTCCCACTGATAGACTGAATTATTTGTATTAGTTCAGTTGTGTTTTGGATTTCATTTCTGCCATTGTCGACTCGGCATTATTTAAATAAACATTTAATCCGTTAGCACGAAGATGGCAGGCTGCGCACTCACTACAGCCATCACCCTGGATACCGTTATAGCAAGTGAGAGTCTGAGAACGAACAAAGTCCAGTTTTTGGTAATAATCCGCTAACGCCCAGGTTTCCGCTTTGTTGAGCCACATTAAGGGAGTTTCAAAGCGTATATTGCGAGCGATGCCAAGACAGACTGCATTGTTCAGGGATTTGACAAACTCATCACGGCAGTCAGGGTAACCGGAAAAATCAGTTTCACAAACGCCAGTAATAACGGCTTCAGCTTCAACCTGATATGCATAAATTGCAGCCAGAGTTAAGAACAGTATATTGCGGCCAGGAACAAACGTATTTGGTAGGCCATTTTTTTCGCTTTCACTAAAATCGGGTACAGGAATGTTATCTCTTGTCAGGCTGCTGACTGCAAGCTCATTCAATAAAGTAACATCAAGTACCTTATGGGCGGCTGCACCAAGCTCTTTACTGATGCGGCTGGCAACATCAATCTCAGCACGGTGGCGTTGACCATAGTCAAAAGTGACACAATGGACTTCATCATATTGGCGGAGTGCCTGAATTAAGCAAGTGGTGGAATCTTGCCCACCACTGAATACAACAACGGCTCGTTTCATGATACCTACCTTTTTAAATTGAAGGAGGTATGTTACTCATAACTATTTAATTTGGGTAGTTGTGTGAGATATTGCGTGAGGTCACCGATATTATTTTTTACCCAGTCGGGATTGTAATAGGTATCAAGGTAGCGTTCGCCGCTATCACATAACAAAGTTACGATTGAACCTTGCTGGTTGTTATCATGCATTTGCTTGGCTAACTGTAAAGCTCCCCAGACATTAGTTCCTGTTGAGGCACCTGTTTTTCTGCCAATGAGTTTTTCCAGCCAGTGGATAGTAGCGATAGACGCACAATCAGGAACTTGCATCATGTCATTGATTACATCGGGTATAAAAGAAGGTTCAGCGCGAGGGCGTCCAATACCTTCGATTCTACTGCTGGTACTGCTACGGATTTGTCGGCAATTCTGTTGGTAGCAATCATAGAAAACGGAGTTTTCAGGATCAACAACAATAAGCTTGGTAGAGTGTCCCTGATAGCGCATATAACGGCCCAGTGTTGCGGAGGTTCCGCCAGTTCCTGCTCCCATCACAATATAAGTTGGTTCAGGAAAGGGCTCTAATTTCATCTGGCGGAAAATGCTTTCGGCAATGTTATTGTTACCTCGCCAGTCAGTTGCGCGTTCAGCATAAGTGAATTGATCCATATAATGGCCATTCAATTCTTTTGCCAGACGTTCTGACTCTTCATAAATCAGGGCTGAATGTTCTACAAAGTGACATTTTCCACCGTAAAATTCTATTTCCTGAATTTTGCGTTTAGCGGTGCAGGTAGGCATTACTGCAATAAAAGGCAGTCCAAGTAAACGGGCAAAGTAAGCTTCAGAAACAGCGGTGCTGCCGGATGAAGCTTCAATAATGGGGGTTCCTTCATCTATCCAGCCATTACTGAGTGCATAAAGGAAAAGTGAGCGAGCCAGTCGGTGTTTAAGGCTACCGGTAGGATGAGTACTTTCATCTTTAAGATACAGATCAATCCCAGGAAACATGGGTAGATTGAGTTTAATTAGATGGGTATCAGCACTACGTTGATAATCAGCTTGAATAGATTTTATGGCATTAGCAGCCCATAAAGATGACATAAATTGACCCTGGGTAAAATATATTTTCAATGTATAGAATACTCTTACATTTGGAGAAATAGGTTGTTATCTTTTTGAAGCTGTACTTTATTTTTAGGAAAATTTTCTACAGGATATAGGTATGTTAGATAAAACAGACCGCAAGCTATTAAAGCTGCTCCAACAGGACTGTAGTCTGTCCTTGAATACGCTGGCAGAAGCCGTTAATTTGACTTCTACACCTTGCTGGAAACGTCTTAAAAGGCTTGAAGATGAAGGATATATCGTTGGAAAAGTTGCGTTGCTTAATGGAGAGAAGCTTGGATTAGGCCTGACAGTTATTGTCATGATAAAAACTCAGCAACACAGTAGTGAGTGGTACGAGCAGTTTGTTACTTTTGTTAAAGAGATGCCGGAGGTTTTAACGTTCTATCGTATGGCTGGAGAATATGATTATTTAATGCATGTAGAAGTTGTTGATATGAAAAGTTATGATCGATTCTACAAACGCATGGTTAATGGGATACCTGGCTTGATAGATGTAACCTCAAACTTTGCAATGGAAAAAATAAAATATACAACGGCGTTACCTATACCAGATTAGACAATGACTAAAATCTCTTTGGTGAAGTGGGCGCTGATCCTTTCATTTTTTACCTCGGGAATAGTTTTGTGAGATTATTTTCTCAATTACGTTGGTATTTTCTTAGTGAATGGCGCCGCTATTTAGGAGCCATTATTTTTCTTGTGATGGTTGCGATATTGCAATTAATTCCTCCACGTCTGGTTGGAATTATTGTTGATGGAGTCAGTACCAAAACAATGTCATCCAATCAGTTATTGATGTGGATAGGCATTATGCTCGTTATAGCGATAACTATATATGGTCTGCGATACGTTTGGCGGGTATGGTTATTTGGAGCCTCCTATCGTTTGGCTGTTAAGCTGCGTAGTGATTTTTACCAGAGATTGAGCCGTCAGGATCCGGAATTTTATTTACGTCACAGAACGGGGGATTTAATTGCCCGATCAACAAATGACGTGGATAGAGTTGTTTTTGCAGCAGGTGAGGGAGTACTTACTTTCGTTGATGCCTTAGTCATGGGATGCGCTGTACTTATTGTGATGAGCGTAGAGATAAGCTGGCAATTGACTCTATTATCATTGTTACCTATGCCTATTATGGCATTAGTAATTAAACGGTACGGTCAACAGCTTCACCATCGTTTTAAATTAGCCCAAGGTGCTTTTTCTGCACTGAATAACCATGCTCAGGAAAGTTTAACCAGTATTCGCATGATCAAAGCTTTTGGATTGGAAGATCTACAATCCAGTCAGTTTGAAGAAGTCGCCACCGAAGCTGGCCGCAAAAATATGCGTGTTGCACGGGTGGATGCTCGTTTTGATCCCACTATCTTTATTGCCATCGGTTTTTCTAACTTACTGGCAGTCGGTGGAGGAAGCTGGATGGTAGTAAATGGTTCTCTGACACTGGGGGAGCTGACAAGCTTTGTCATGTACTTAGGGTTGATGATTTGGCCTATGTTGGCGCTGGCATGGATGTTCAACATTGTTGAGCGTGGTAGTGCGGCATATACGCGTATTCTCAGTCTGTTACAGGAGCCTTTGGTGATTGAAGACGGTTCACACTCCTTATCTGCGGTGCGTGGTACATTAACTGCGGATATCAACACCTTTATTTATCCCGGTTATAGTGAACCTGTTTTGCAGAATATCTATTTTCAGTTATTGCCGGGGCAATTATTAGGCATTTGTGGGCCCACTGGGTCAGGAAAAAGTACATTACTCGCTGTATTGCAACGTCAGTTTGATATTACTGATGGTGAAATTCTATTCCAGTCCCAAAATGTTTCTACATTGAGGATGGATGAATGGCGCTCACGACTGGCTGTTGTGAACCAGACACCTTTTTTGTTTTCAGATACGGTTGCAGGGAATATTGCTTTAGGGCGTCCAGATGCTACTCAAGAACAAATTGAGGAAGTTGCCCGTTTAGCAAATGTTCATGATGATATTCTGCGGTTACCACAAGGTTATCAAACAGAAGTCGGAGAACGGGGTGTGATGCTTTCTGGTGGTCAAAAGCAACGTATTTCTATCGCAAGAGCACTTCTATTAGATGCAGAAATTTTGATTCTGGATGATGCCCTTTCTGCTGTAGATGGTCAGACTGAGCATCAGATCATGAAAAACCTCAGTCAATGGCGGCAGCAGCGAACTGTTATTATCAGTGCGCATCGATTATCTGCTTTAGTAGAAGCTGATAATGTTCTGGTTATGCAAAATGGTATGATTTCTCAACAGGGGCAACATAAACAGCTCATTGCACAATCTGGTTGGTATTCAGAAATGTACCAATACCAACAACTTGAAGCTGCATTGGATGGTGAATATGAGTAACACTGGTATGGAAAAGCCTAATACACGCAAACTCTGGCCATCTTTAAAGCGCCTGTTGTCTTACAGTAAAAATCATCGTAAGCCCATTGTTCTGGCTGTAATTATGTTATGGGTAGCTGCTCTGGCAGAAGTCAGTGGTCCAATGCTCATCAGTTATTTTATCGATAATATGGTTTCAACTGGCCATATCCCGCTTGGTATTGCCAGTGGCCTTGCGGTTGTATTTTTGATATTACAGGTGGTGGCTGCTGCGTTACATTATTTCCAATCTCTACTGTTTAATCAGGCATCAGTAGGAGTCGTGCAGCAAATTCGAACAGATGTTATGGATTCAGCTCTGCGTCAGCCGCTAAGTACTTTTGATAACCAACCTGTCGGGCAGTTAATTTCCCGTGTGACGAATGATACGGAAGTTATCAAAGATCTGTTTGTGAATGTCATTCCTACGGTTTTTCGCAGCGTTGCACTGATTGGTGCAATGCTAATGGCAATGTTCTTTTTAGACTGGCGTATGGCGAGTGTTGCGCTGACTATTTTCCCTGCTGTTTTTCTTGTCATGATACTTTATCAGCGTTTCAGTACGCCTATTATTCGTCGGGTAAGAGGGTACCTTGCTGACATCAATAATGTTTTTAATGAAGCCATTAATGGTATGACTGTCATCCAGCAGTTTCGTCAGCAGGCGCGCTTTGGTGAGAAATTGTTTGCTACTAACCGGGCTCACTATCAGGCGCGAATGCAAGCATTGCGCTTGGATGGCGTTCTGTTAAGGCCTTTGTTGAGCCTGTTTTCTGCTGCAGTATTGTGTGGTTTATTACTGTTGTTTGGTTTTCAGGGAACAGAGTTTATTGGGGTAGGGGTATTGTATGCATTTATCAGTTACCTTGGACGCTTGAATGAGCCACTGATTGAACTGACAGCGCAGCAGTCGTTATTACAGCAGGCGGTGGTTTCAGGTGAACGCGTTTTTGAATTAATGGATAGCCCTCAGCAGCAGTATGGTGTTGATAAACAGATTCTAGAGAGTGGCAGAATTGATGTTGAAAATTTAAGCTTTGCTTATCGTAATGACAAAGTTGTGTTAGGTAATATCAATCTGCATGTACCATCACGGGGTTTTATTGCTTTAGTTGGGCATACTGGCAGTGGTAAAAGTACACTGGCTAATTTGTTGATGGGGTATTACCCATGGCAAAGTGGTGAAATTTATCTTGATGGGCGGTCGGTATCTTCTCTTTCCCATACCACCTTGCGCAATGGTGTGGCAATGGTTCAGCAGGATCCTGTTATTCTGGCTACCTCATTTTTCGATAATATCACGTTAGGACGAGATATTTGTGAGGAAAAAGTTTGGCAGGTACTGGAAGTGGTGCAACTGGCGGAGTTTGTACGTAAATTACCGGAAGGTATTTATTCAAGACTGGGAGAGCAGGGAAATACGCTTTCTGCCGGGCAAAAGCAACTTTTAGCAATGGCCCGGGTCTTGGTGCAAACACCACAAATTCTGATTCTGGATGAAGCGACAGCAAATATTGATTCAGGAACAGAACAATCCGTTCAACAGGCATTACGGATGATCCGCAAACAGACAACCTTGGTAGTTATAGCGCATCGTCTTTCAACGATTGTTGAGGCTGATTCCATATTTGTGCTGCATCGTGGTGCAATTGTAGAGCAGGGGCAGCATCAACAGCTACTGGAAAGGCGTGGCCGTTATTACCAGATGTATCAGCTGCAACAAGTAGGCGAAACATTAAACGAACCTCTGCACATTTAGTGTGCATATCGGGAGTGGCTGAACAGGTTGCTCCCGTTCTTACATCTTCTTTTAACACAATTCATTTATAACCCAATGACTAAAAAAGATTTTTAATTTTTGGCATTCCCTTTGCAACTATCTCCTGTAATTCATTTTTGTAAATACTATTTGATAAGTACAGATAAAAAGCGGGGGAGATATGAAGTTGATCACTACCATCATTAAGCCCTTTAAATTAGAAGAGGTAAGGGAAGCTCTTTCAGATATAGGCATACAGGGCATGACAATTACTGAAGTAAAGGGCTTTGGTCGTCAAAAAGGTCATTCAGAGCTTTATCGGGGAGCTGAGTACAGTGTCAACTTCCTACCAAAAGTAAAACTTGATATTGCCACTCATGATGAACGAGTAGAAGAAATTATTCATGTGATAAAGCAGGCTGCTTTCACGGGAAAAATGGGTGATGGCAAGATCTTTGTTTTTGAATTACAGCATGCCGTCAGGATTAGGACAGGTGAAGTTAATGACGCGGCATTGTGAATGGGGGAAGAGAAATGAGAAAACAGCAATTAATTATGGCCAGCCTTGTGGCTGGAGTTCCTTCCTATGCTTTTGCGGCGGGAAATTCGGTAGATAAAGCTGATACTGTATTTATGCTGATAAATACAATCCTTGTGATTTTTATGACTATACCCGGTATTGCTTTATTTTATGGTGGATTGTTGCGCCGTAAGAATGTTTTGTCATTGATGTCACAAGTGATTGTCAGTTTTTCACTCGTTTGGGTTCTTTGGATTATTTATGGTTATAGTCTTTCTTTTGAAGCTGGAAACCCTTTTTTCGGTGGGTTTAAGCAAATTATGCTGAAAGATATATCTATTACTGATTTAAGTGGTAGTTTCTATCAATTAATTTATGTCGTTTTTCAGGGGGCATTTGGCTGTATAACTGTGGCTTTAATTGTTGGAGCCTTGTGTGAAAGAGTCCGTTTTTCTGCGTTACTGATTTTCATAGTATTGTGGTTTACTGCTTCTTATATTCCTATGGTTCATATGGTGTGGGGTGGTGGCTGGCTGGCTCAGGATGGAGCTCTGGATTTTGCTGGTGGAACAGTTGTGCATATTAACGCCGCTGTTGCGGGTTTAGTTGGTGCTTACTTACTAGGGAAACGCTCAGGGTTTGGCAAGGAATCCTTTAAACCGCATAACCTGCCTATGACTTTTATTGGCACGGCGATCCTTTATATTGGTTGGTTTGGATTTAATGTTGGCTCGGCTGGAGCGGTAAATGCTATTGCAGCATTGGCACTTGTGAATACAATGGCAGCAACGGCAGGAGCCGTGTTGTCATGGGTTTTTTCAGAATGGGTATTCCGCAATAAACCCTCTCTTTTAGGTGCATGCTCTGGCTGTATTGCCGGGCTTGTTGCCATAACCCCCGCAGCTGCGACTGTTGGCATTGGGGGAGCTCTGGTGATTGGTGTAATCGCTGGTATCACTGGTTTATGGGGTGTTGTTGTATTAAAACGCTGGTTGCGTGTCGATGATGTCTGTGATGTCTTTGGTGTTCATGGCGTATGTGGCATTATTGGTTGTTTATTAACGAGTATTTTTACTGCGTCTACTTTGGGTGGGACCGGGTTTTCGGAAGGTATGACGATGCTGAAGCAGGTTGGTGTACAGTCGGTTAGTATCTTGGTGTGTGTTGTCTGGTCAGCTGTAGCCGCTTATCTCTCATTCAAGATTGCTGATAAGGTAATCGGGTTACGCATCAGTATTGAATCAGAAAGAGAAGGGTTAGATATTACTGCACATGGAGAAAGTGCCTACAATTGATGTGTTGCTTTCCCACTACCGTTTTTTAAACATACAGCTGTCTACGACGTTTCCAGAGACTAATTAGAGGATTAAGCCTCTCACCGGAGGCCAGCCTCTGGTTGGTTCCGGTTAGCTCTTCTTTCCCTTGCTACCGAAACACTGATGAAATCCATTGATATACATAATTTTAAATTGATATTTTATGTTACCGAATTTATTTATTTATTGATTGTTACACTTATAGTCGTATTAGTCATTTTTATTGGTTGGTTATTTAGTTTAATGATTGTTTTACTGTGCCTGAGCAATAATTTTTTAAGTGTAATTCTTTAAATATCATTTTTTTAATATGGTGTTGATTAAATCTATTTAAATAGAAAGCCGCTAGTGAGTAATCTTATTAAACTATTTTATTTGTTATTTTAATTAAGAGCATGATTATAATTTTCATGAATTATACTCTCCACCTTTCCTGGTTGCCTCTTTTGTTGGTGGCATTTACTCTGGTATCAACATACAGTTCGGTTATTTATGTTGTAGGGGGGCTCTTTGGTCACCATTGATGAACTTCAAAATTCATTGGGTATAGAAAAGGTACATAACCGCTCTGGCTCTTGTGTAGAGTCTGCAATTAACATCATGGTAATGCGGCTCAGTCAAATAAATGAATTGTCTCTGGGCCTGTGTTATGTCTAATAAATAGACATTTAGACTAGAGTGGCTTGCTATTTTTAATAGTATGCAAGATAATGAGCGCCGCTTTGAAGTTGAAAGCAAACGTCAATGAGGGCTCTATTGGTTCTCCCGCAATGCTAACTTGTTAACTTGGTCAGATCTGGAAAGAAGCAGCCATAGCAGGGGATGTGTGTGCTGGGATGTCGCTGATAGAGCCCTCACCCATTTTTTCGGTCCGCTATTCTCATCCCATATTCAGTTTAATCAAGAAATAACCAATATATGGGGAGCCGATAATAGTTACCGGCCTTCACTACTTCCTATCTGATCACGACAACGTATTATCGAACAAATTTCCAGACAGACGATGGGATTTTGTCATAGAGTTTATTCATGGTCAGTTCAGCCAGGCGGTGGTCAGCTGCGGAATAGAACAATTCCAGCTCATCGTCCGAAAGCTCATATTTGTTTTTTTCAATTACACGTTCCAGCGTTTCAATAGAGGTGCATTTTCTCAAACGCATCAGATAGTCAGTTTTAGTCATGGTCGCCTTATCTTATTTGGTATAAAAATGGTTAAGAATATATTTATCAGATTTTGCTTAAAGAAGCGTTCAAATCATGTAGTAGAATACTCGTTAAGTGTTCGTTTGTTCTTTGCCAGTTTGTTAGTTCAACAAAGCTTATCTTATCACTACCAAACAAATTATATGTTTCATCCAGATATTTATCAATTAAGGTACTGAGGTTGTAGTTATCAGTATATTTAATTTTAAAACTCCAGACAAACGCCGTAATGTGCTCAATCAATTCGTTTAGTCTTAAGTTTTTTTCGGAAGTCAGATCATTGATCCAATGATTATCAGTGCGATTCAACACTGAAAATGCTTCGTGAATTAAATTTTCACATAAGTACTTTAATTCAGCAATATCATGTCTTCTTGGTGAATATTCATCCATAAACACCCTCCCGTAAACAACGCACGGCTTATTTGATCTAAGGCTTATACATATCAATTATTATAGTCGTTCTTTTAAAATTAAGCCTATCAAAACATGATTATTATTTATTAATAATAAAACTCTGTTTTTCTGTTCACCACCAGTTCATTTAAATGATTGCCAATTTACCTCTGGCTTCAGCCAAAGGCTAGCTATCAGCTAAAAAGGTGGGTATAAGCCATGTATCATTGAATATATTGAATTATACTAATATAGTGGATGTTATAGCAATAGGTACGCAAATCATTATATACCTACCTTCTTTCAAATTGCTACTTTTTTGCTGGCTGCGCTGTTAGCTGTACTTACTTACATCGCGTTTTACACATAGTTATCTACCATAGTGTTTATAAGCCGGCTTTATGCTTGCAACTTGGGTTTGGCCTATATATGAATTGTATTGCAGCGTTAAAAATGAATATGATGCCATTATTGCATATGTCATCAGCGTGGGGGAACATTTTTTATCATTAAATGGCTAATCAGAAGAAAAAGATGCTAAGTTCCCGACTTATCTTCCCTTTATTATAAAAAACGTAAAGGTATCACTTTTAAATGTAAGGTATTTTTTATAAATATTTATTTTGCTTACTGTAAGAGTGTTTGTCTTTTGTTGAAATATCAGTAAAAAAATTTTTCATCTAATGCCATTTTTCCAATATTAAAGGCCACCGGAGTGGCCTTTAAAGTTATTTATTGAATTTAATGAGAAGATGAAATGTGTTCAGTATCCTCATTTTTCTTGTTAAAACGGCGTTTAATCACAACGAAGAATACAGGAACGAAGTAAATTGCCAGAGATGTCGCTGCAATCATTCCTCCCAGTACGCCAGTTCCTACGGCATTCTGAGCACCGGAGCCTGCACCGTTGCTCAGTACCAGAGGCATGACACCTAACATGAAAGCCAGAGATGTCATCAGAATAGGGCGTAAGCGCATTCTGACTGCTTCCATCGTTGATTCAATGAGCCCCTTGCCGTCTTTTTCCATCAAGTCCTTGGCGAATTCAACGATAAGGATGGCATTTTTTGCAGACAGGCCGATCGTTGTCAGCAAACCAACTTTAAAGTAGACGTCATTATCCATGCCACGCATAAAGGTTGCTAGTAATGCACCAATAACACCTAATGGAACAACCAACATTACAGAGAATGGTATGGACCAGCTTTCATACAGGGCTGCCAGACAGAGGAATACCACAAGCAGAGACAGGGCATATAAAGCCGGAGCCTGATTACCTGAAAGTCGTTCCTGATAGGACATTCCAGTCCAGTCATAGCCAATACCTGCCGGCAATTGTGACGCGAGTTTTTCCATCAGAGCCATTGCCTCACCAGTACTTTTTCCAAGTACAGCTTCACCAACAATTTCCATGGATGGTAATCCGTTATAGCGTTCAAGGCGCGGAGGACCGTAGATCCACGGTTCTTTGGTAGTATCCATGAATGTAGAAAATGGCACCATTTCACCGTAGAGGTTACGGACATATAATTTGGCAATATCTTTTGGCAGCATACGGAAACGGGCATCAGCCTGAACGTAGACCTGCTTAATACGACCCCGATCAATAAAGTCATTCACATAAGTACCGCCAAACATTGTACTGAGCGTGATATTAATGTCATTGATGGAGACACCCTGTGCTTCTGCTTTTTCCTGATCAATGTAGAAGCGGTATTGAGGCGTATCATTCTGACCATTAGGACGCACACCGGTCAGTACATCTGAATTTTGAGCTGCCATGCCCAGTAATTGATTACGAGCATTTGTCAGTGCTTCATGCCCAAGATTTCCTTTATCAATTAACTGGAAGTCAAAACCACTGGCAGAGCCTAATTCCACGATAGATGGAATGTTAAATGCGAATACCATCCCTTCTTTAATTTGTGAAAAACGAATATTAGCTCGGTTTACAATTGCCGGGACCTTATCTTTGTCTTTCTTACGTTCATCCCAGTCTTTTAAGCTGACAAACGCCAGCCCCATATTTTGCCCCTGACCGGCAAACCCAAAGCCGTTTAAGGTAAATACAGACTGAACAACGTCTTTTTCATTGGTATGGAAGTAATCATTAATTTCATTCAGTACCTTCTGTGTTTGCTCCTGAGTCGAGCCGGGAGGTAACTGAACCATTGCCAGCAATACACCCTGATCTTCTTCTGGCAGGAAAGATGCCGGGATACGAATGAATAACAAAGCCGTTCCTGCGATGAGCATGACATAAATCAGCAGATAACGCCTTGTACCGCGCAGCATACGCCCGACACTGTCAGTATAATGATGAGTGCTTTTTTCGAATAAACGGTTAAACCAGCCAAAGAAACCTGTCTGAATACCGTGGCTGCCTTTGGCAATCGGCTTAAGCATTGTTGCACAAAGTGCTGGTGTCAGGATCAGGGCAACAAATACAGACAAGATCATTGCCGAAACGATGGTGATGGAGAACTGGCGATAGATTGCCCCTGTTGCGCCACCAAAGAAGGCCATCGGAACAAATACTGCGGAAAGAACCAGCGCGATACCGACCAAAGCACTCTGGATCTGTCCCATTGATCTTTTTGTTGCTTCTTTTGGTGAAAGCCCTTCTTCCTGCATGACGCGTTCGACGTTTTCTACTACGACGATTGCGTCATCAACGAGCAGACCGATGGCTAATACCATAGCGAACATGGTTAATGTATTGATGGAATAACCAAATGCAGCCAGAACAGCAAATGTACCCAGCAATACGACCGGAACAGCAATGGTTGGGATCAGTGTAGCCCGGAAGTTTTGCAGGAACAGGTACATGACAACAAATACCAACAGGATAGCTTCTATCAGTGTTTTCACCACTTCGAAAATAGAAATCTTAACGAAAGGGGTGGTGTCATATGGGTACACAACATTTAAGCCATGCGGAAAGTAAGGCTGCATCTCTGACAGTGCTTTCTTGACGGCTTTAGAAGTATCCAGCGCGTTGGCACCTGTTGCTAATTTGATACCTATACCTGATGCCGGTTTACCATTAAATCGGGCAAGAAAACTATAGTGCTGGGCACCGAGTTCAACAGTGGCAACATCAGCCAGAGTGATTTTGGAACCATCAGGAGTAACACGCAGCAGGATCCGACTAAACTGCTCAGGAGAGCTCAGGCGAGTCTGGGCAATAATAGAAACATTCAGACGCTGACCGGGAACAGAAGGCGTTGCCCCTAATTGTCCGGCAGCAACCTGATTATTCTGCTCCTTGATGCTCTTCATGACATCCAGCGCAGTCATTTTATAGTTGACCAGTTTATCGGGATCGAGCCAGATACGCATGGCATACTGCGTACCAAGAAGCATGGCTTCACCCACTCCAGCCACGCGGCTCAGGGAATCTTTGACATTGGCTCCAACGTAATCGGAAATGTCCTCCTGAGACATGGTATTATTCTCAGAAATGAAACCCGCAACCATTAAAAATGAGCTGGTTGTCTTCTCAACGCTAACACCTTGCTGTTGAACTTCCTGAGGTAACAGAGGGAGCGCCTGCTGTAGTTTATTTTGTACCTGAACCTGAGCTGTATCAGCATTGGTTTCTGCTTCAAAAGTAAGAGTGATACTAGTACGGCCTGCTGAGTCGCTGTTGGAAGACATATACACCAGGTTATCGATACCATTCATATTTTGCTCGATAACCTGAGTGACTGTATTCTGTAACGTTATTGCGTCAGCACCCGGATAAGTAGCCGAAATAACAATCGATGGAGGAGCAATGGCAGGATATTGCTCCACAGGTAATTTCATTATCGCCAACAGACCAGCAAGCATGGTGATAATCGCAATTACCCATGCAAAGATTGGTCGTTCTATAAAAAACTTAGGCATGAATCCCCAACTCCTTTATTGAGATTTTTTGGCTGATTCAGTTTTATTTGTTTCAGGTTTGGCATCCAGATCCACTTCTGTTGGCTGAACAGTAGCTCCCGGCGCAGCTTTAAACAGACCTGTGACAATCACTTTATCCCCGGCCTTCAACCCTTCAGTGACGAGCCATTTATTACCAATTGCCTGAGGGGCTTTGAGATAACGCAATTCAACCTTGTTATCTTTATCAACAATCAGTGCTGTTGCCTGCCCACGAGGCGTTCTGGAAATGGCTTGTTGTGGTACCAGAATCGCATTATGGCGAACGCCTTCCTCCAGCTTGGTACGGACAAACATACCCGGAAGGAGTTCTTCATTCGGATTTGGGAAAACTGCGCGCATTGTGATGGTGCCTGTCGTTTCCTCAACGGTAATATCAGAAAACTCAAGGTGGCCCGTCCGGCTGTATTCCATTCCTGTATCTGTGACTAAATGAATTTTGGGCTTGCCGTTTTCTCGCTGAATCGTACCTTTTGCGATTTCATTTTTAAGCCGCAGATAATCATCACTAGATTGGGTGATATCAACATAAATCGGATCCAATTGCTGAACACTCGTCAGTGCCGTTGTCTGACCGGCAGAAACCAAAGCACCTTCAGACACAGCCGATTTACCTATACGTCCGGAGATAGGCGCAGTGACTTTGGTATAGGCTAAATTGATACGGGCACTTTCCAGCGCGGCTTTAGCAGACTGAACATCTGCGACAGCCTGAGCGTAATCAGAGTTAGCTTTATCAAATTCCTGCTTACTGACATATTGTGTTCCCAGCAGTGGCTTATAGCGTTCAACAGTTAAATGGCCGACGTTTTCATTTGCTGTCGCTCTGGCTAAGTTTGCTTTGGCTTTATTGTAATCAGCCTGATAGCTTGCTGGATCAATTTGGTAGAGTGATTCTCCGGCGGTGATATCACTGCCTTCTTTGTAGTTACGTTTCAGGATGATGCCACTGACTTGAGGACGGACCTCGGCAACTCGGAAAGCTGAAGTTCTGCCCGGCAATTCAGTGATGACTGTCAGAGGTTCAGCTTTGAGCGTCACGATACCGACTTCAGGAGCCTGCTCGCCAGCAGCCCTTTGCTGAGTATTTTGATTATCGTTACATCCTGAGAGAATGAAGCTGCCTGAAAGTACCAGTAATGTGGCCAGAGGCAAAACCCCTCTGTTTTTTAGCATAAGTAAACCTCAATTTTTCAATGTAAACTCTCGAGCTTTATGAGCGTTAACGAGTGAAATTATTACTTCATTAATGAGCGGTGCTATAGTACAAACATACATGAATGTATGTAAATCAGCCTTGAGTCAAAAACAAAGTTTATGGCATGAAAATGGCACGAAAAACTAAACAGCAAGCTAACGAAACCCGCCAACACATTATCGAAGCCGCGATAAAGGTTTTTTCTGAGCGTGGTGTGTCTGCAACATCATTGTCTGAAATCGCGGTTGCAGCGGGTGTAACGCGAGGTGCAATTTACTGGCACTTTAAAAATAAAACTGATTTGCTTTTTGCTGTGTGCAAAATGCCAGCAAACAAAATAGACGCGTTAGAGAAAGAGTATCAGGCAAAATATCCTAATAATCCACTCCTCGTACTGAGATATATATTAATTTTTCTACTAAAAGTTATGACGACTGATTCTCAAAATCGTTTATTAATGGAAATATTTTTCCATAAATGTGAGTTTGTTGGAGAAATGTCTTCATTAGCTGAACAGATTAGAGAAGTCTGTATTTCTGATTATCAAAAAATAGAAGACATGTTGGTTATGTGTATTCAGTCAGGAGAATTACCTTATGATCTTGATATAAAGCGTTCAGCTATCATGTTAAGGGCATTAATGACCGGGTTGCTTGAAAACTGGTTATTTGCACCAGAGAGTTTTAATATTCAGGCACAATCTGAGTCTTTGGTGGATGGCTTTATTGACACCCTAAAATATAGTCGTCACTTGCGTCGCATTGAAGAGCATCGTACTGAGTAAGTGAAACTAATAAAAAGACAATTAAGCGGTAAAGGTTATGCATCTATACATTATGGTGATGGCTCTTTCTTAACGAGCAGAATTGCCTGTACTTCAGTGCTATCATTCCATTATCTGTAAACGATGAGTAGATTAATTCATGGTTCTATTTAACCGCGGTTTGAGTGTCTTACTCAACAAAACGGGCCTGTCATGCAATAAAAGGCCCGATATATTATATTTTCGCCAGCTGGGCTTAATCAGCCTGCTTTTTTTTCTGTTGTTTTTTCTTCACCCGGCCTCGGCGGCGTTCAGCAATGATGTACCAACACGTGATGATATTCAGAACCAGCTTAAGGTGTTAACGGACCGTAATGAGCATACTCTTGAAGAGAGAGCCTCTATTGCCGATTTGGAAAAAGCACTTTCTTTCTTTGATAAGATCGAGAGGATTCAACAGGATTCTGAGCAGCTGGAAAAAAATTTACAACAATTACCTCAGAAGTCACAACAACTCACCGCTGAATTAGCGAGCCTGAAAAATAATTCTCAACAAAATGAGGATGAATATAAGCACAATCTGGCGACTTTATCGCTGAAACAACTTGAGTCTAAACAAAGTGTTACACTTAACAGTTTACAAAAAGCGCAGGACAATCTTGCTAACTACAATAGCCAACTGATTGGGTTGCAAACACAGCCTGAACGGACACAAAATCTGCTGTTTAATAATGTCCAAAGATTACAGCAACTCCGTAATTTGCTTAATAATGCTGTTACGGAGCAATCGGACGTTCGCCATACTGAGATTGAATTATTACAGGTAGAGCAAGCTTTCCTGACGCAGCAAAAGGAATATCAAAAATCAGCTTTGCGCGCAAATACACAGCTGCAAACCCTTCTGCAGCTACAGCGCGATTATACCTCCTTTCAGATTGAACAATTAGAGCGGCATGTCCAGTTTATTCAGGATATGGTCAATGGAAAGCATCTAATTGATTCGGAGGAAACCGCTAAAGAAGCCCAGAATTCAGACGATACCAGTCCCCATATTCAGTCTAATCCGCTGGTCAGAGAAGAAATTATGGTGAATCGTGAATTCAGTGAGCGTCTGGTAGCGGCAACACGGGATAATAATCAGCTGGTGAAGAAAAAAATTCAGGTGAAGAATTTTTTAGACAGAGCTATCCAGTCTGAACGTGATTTAAAAGAACAGGTTAAGGTGTTACGCGGTAGTTTATTGTTATCGCGCATTTTGTTTCAGGAACAGCTAAAGGTTCCCCAAACTGTCCTGACAAAGGATTTACCCACGAAAATTGCTGATTTACGGTTGGAGCAGTTTGAAATCGCACAACAGCGTGATCAACTTTATTTAGTGGACGATTATATTAATCAGCTGCTGAATCAGCATGCCAATGATATAAAAAATGAATCTCAGGAAGCTGTTGGCGAAATTCGTAATGCGATAGGGCAATTGCTGGAAATTCGTCGAGAGTTGCTGAATCAATTGAATAACCAGTTGGGGCAGCAGATCACACAAGCAATTAATTTACAGATGGATCAACAGGAATTGTTGAATGTGACACAATCGCTGGAACAGACGCTCGCCCAACAGATTTTCTGGGTTAACAGTAATAAGCCGATGAACTGGGTCTGGCTGAAATCATTGCCTATTTTAGCTCATGAAGAGCTGACTCACTTTAGTGTGCACTTTACTATCAGAGGGATTATTTCCGGGTTGCAGAACTCTGTCCACTTTGTCATTCCTCTATTACTGGTAGGTCTGTTTCTGCGTTGGCAGACAAAAAGTATTAACGCACACTTGAAGAAAATTTCAGCTGAAATAGGGCAGCTACGCAGGGATAGTCAGCTACATACTCCACTGGCTTTGGTTCTGACGCTGATAAAAACGCTGCCACTGGCGTTTATTATTCTGGCTATAGGTTATTGGTATTCGAAGTCAGAGGATGAACTGGGAGGAATGATATGGGATTTCTCCAGTCATTTGGCTTTATTCTGGGTTGTCTATGGCTCCAGTTACCAAATTCTGGAAAGAGGCGGGATTGGAGAGCAGCATTTTTCACTCGATAGAGAAGTCTGTTCCTTGTTCCGCAAAAATTTGGTCAGATTATCAGTCGCTTTGCTGCCGATTTTGTTTTGGGTAACTCTGGGAGTTAAGCATCCGCTTCGCTTGGCTGATGATGTTATCGGTCAATGTACAGTGTTGATTTGCCTGCTCTTCGTTTTTATCTTTGTTTTTCCGTTCTGTCGTCAGGTATGGCGTGAAAAAAGTTCGCATATGATCCGCACGATCGTGGTGACAATGTTGACTTTTTCACCACTGATTCTGATAGTGCTGATGGTGTCAGGTTATTTTTACACTACGTTACGTTTGTCTGAACGCTGGCTTTACAGCGCTTATTTGCTGCTTCTCTGGCATATTTGCTATCAATCCTGTCTACGTGGATTAAGCCTTGCTGCGCGCCGTATCGCATATCGCCGGGCCATGTCTCGCCGTCAGGCACAGGCAAAAGAAGGTGCGGAAGGTGAAGTCATCGAAGAACCGCCAATGGCCTTGGAGCTGATTAATCAGCAATCATTACGTCTAACGACCATGGTGCTGTTTTTGATCTTCTTTATGGCGTTTTACTGGATTTGGTCTGATCTGGTAACGGTCTTCTCTTACCTTGATGGAATAAACCTGTGGCAATACAGCACGACAACCGATCAGGGAAATATTCTGCAACACGTTACCCTGAAAGATTTGGCACTCTCAGTCGCAATGCTGGTTATTTCATGGGTGATGATGCGAAATTTGCCGGGGTTACTGGAAGTATTAGTGTTGTCCCGCTTACAGCTACAACAGGGTTCTTCTTATGCCATTAAGACAACGCTGACTTATTTAATTATCGGTGTCGGCGGAATTAGTGCATTGGGCACATTGGGAGTTTCGTGGAATAAATTACAATGGCTGGCAGCGGCACTTTCGGTTGGTTTGGGATTTGGGTTACAAGAAATATTTGCCAACTTTGTTTCGGGCTTAATTATTTTATTTGAGCGTCCTGTCCGTATCGGGGATACCGTAACAATAGGGACTTATTCCGGTTCAGTCAGTAAAATCCGTATTCGGGCTACAACAATCACTGACTTTGACCGCAAAGAGGTCATTATTCCTAACAGGGCTTTTGTGACAGAACGCCTGATCAACTGGACCCTTTCTGACACTATCACGCGCATTATCATTAAAGTTGGTGTCGCCTATGGTTCCGATCTCGATAAGGTGAAAGAAGTCATGCTACAGGCGGCGAAAAGTAATCATCGTGTAATGAATGAACCGGAACCACAGGTTTATTTTATGAGTTTCGGTGCCAGCACGCTGGATCATGAACTGAGGCTTTATGTAAGGGAACTGGGAGATCGCAGCCGTACAGTCGATGAGGTAAACCGTAGTATAGATAAATTATGCCGGGAAAATGATATCAATATTGCCTTCAATCAACTGGAAGTCTATTTGCATAACGGTCAGGGCAATAGCCTGCAAGAGGTTAAAAGGTCGATAAGTGGTGCTCAGCGCCAGACTGGTGAGCCTCCGACGCCTGATGATAAGCCGTTCTTACCTTAAATAATCATAATATACCCAATGGATTTCAAATTGCATCGCGGCGGCTGGCCTCCGGAGAGAGGCAGGAGCCTCTCAGTAATCCCCGGGAGCACAGGTAACCGTATGTTTATAAAAACGGTGACTGGGGTGAGCGAGTACAGCCAACAAAGAGGCAGTTTGAAAGACGACGGGTATAAAAGGGGAACATTCCGGGCTGTATAATCAGGAATGTTCCTCAGATTGTTGAGGTAATTGTTTTAATTTGCCCTGTAGATCCTGTCTGACGATATCTAATGCTGCTAAAGCCGTTTCAGGGGAAATATCATTACATTCGAGCAGGTAAATGAGATCAACCGCAAGCTTGACCTCTGGTGGCGCATTTTCGAGTGACATAATGGGGTATTCCTCTAATCATTAATCAGAATGTTCCTGCTTTTCTATCGTTCTTTCTATGCGCATTAACGCCTGACGACAACGAGCGAGTCTTCCTGCCAGAGCGGCGATCTCTTTTTGCAGTTTATATTTATCGACGGACTCAGCTTTCTGAGTCAGCTGTAATTCTCGGTCATCAATCATTGCCATTAAGCGACGCTCATAATCCTGATGTTCGGCCAGACGATGATAAAGATCCTGCTCTTGTGACTGACGCCCGAATTTATCTTCCTCCTTGCGGAGAACCTGCGTGGATAATTCCCGTTTCAAAGCTTCTATTTGCATCACTAAACGTTCAGAGAGAAATTTAACCTGTACAGTGCGATTATCCCGGACGCAGCTTTTCAGTTGATCCATATTCTGATTAATTTCCAGCATATATCCACTGAGTTTATTCGTATGGCTGTGGAATAACGCCTGATCAAAACGGGCAATTGAAAATGGTCTATCAGGCAGGGAAGATAATTCGGCCGCTAGCATACTGATTTGTTTTTCAAGCACATCTAATAAATTTTGTATACCCATCAGTATCCCGTTATAGTCGATAATCTTTTGGTTGAATGCTATTTCATCTGACCCGCGTTGTGTTTAACGATACGCAGGGATCAGCTGAGGATAAGCTTGATAAATATCAACAAAAATTAAGCGACAACTTGCTTTGTTGTTGCTTTTTCCCGGTAGTTTGCATAGATTTTAGCGTTTTCATTTTTTAACTGGCTGGCATTGATTATGACCGCTAACGCACAAAAACTGCAATTTATTAAAGATAGTATCGAAACAATACCTGATTATCCGAAAGCAGGCATACTTTTCCGCGATATTACCACGTTATTGGATAATCCTGTTGCATATCAGGCGACGATCGATTTATTGGTAGCCCATTTTCAGGACAAAGGTATTACCAAAATTGTCGGTACTGAAGCTCGTGGTTTCTTGTTCGGGGCACCAGTGGCACTGCGTCTGGGAGTTGGTTTTGTTCCTGTCCGTAAAAAAGGCAAACTACCCAGAGAGACGTTAAGTGAAACTTATGCTCTGGAATACGGTACTGATACATTAGAAATTCATAAAGACAGCATCAAAGCCGGAGATAAAGTTCTCGTTGTTGACGACCTGCTTGCAACCGGTGGCACGATTGAAGCAACTGTGAGCTTAATCCGCCGTCTTGGTGGTGAAGTTTCAGAAGCGGCCTTTATTATTGGTCTACCTGATTTGGGAGGCACAGAACGCCTGAAAAATCAGGGTATTGATAGCTACGTTCTTGTTGAATTCCCGGGGCACTGATAGCTCTTGTTTTTGTATTGATTGCTCTGATTTTTGCATAATTGATACATCAGCCTCGCCGACTATGGTGAGGCTGTGCTAGCATGATAGGCAGTCGTGTTCAATTTCCCCGGTATTCATGAGCTATCAGGTACTTGCCCGTAAGTGGCGCCCACAAATATTTTCTGATGTGATTGGTCAGCAACATGTGTTGACTGCATTGGCTAATGGTCTTGAACACCAGCGCCTCCATCATGCTTATCTTTTTTCCGGCACACGTGGTGTTGGGAAGACTACTATTGCCCGCCTGTTGGCAAAGGGCCTGAATTGTGAAACAGGTATCACAAAAACGCCTTGTGGGCAGTGTGTTAACTGTCTCGAAATTGAGCAGGGGCGGTTTGTCGATCTGATTGAAATCGATGCTGCGTCACGAACAAAAGTAGAAGATACCCGTGAACTGCTGGATAACGTGCAGTATGCCCCAGCCAGAGGGCGTTTCAAAGTTTACCTCATTGACGAAGTTCACATGCTGTCCCGCCATAGTTTTAATGCTTTACTCAAGACATTAGAAGAGCCGCCGGAGCATGTGAAATTTTTGCTGGCGACGACAGACCCACAGAAATTACCCGTAACCATTCTTTCACGCTGTCTACAATTCCATCTGAAAGCACTTGATGTCAGCCAGATTTCAGGCCAGCTGGAACATGTGCTTAATGCGGAACAAATAGAGAGTGAAGCCCGGGCCCGTCAGCTATTGGCCCGCGCAGCGGACGGCAGTATGCGTGATGCTCTGAGTCTGGCTGATCAGGCGATTGCTCTTGGTGGCGGAAAACTGACAGCAGATATTGTCAGCCAGATGTTGGGAACGCTGGATGATGAACAGCCTTTGGAAATGGTTGAAGCTCTGGTTCGTGCGGATGGGCAGAAACTTCTGACTTTGGTGGAACAGGTCGCAGCCCGTGGTATGGACTGGGAAAACCTACTGGTCGAAATGTTATCGTTGCTGCATCGTGTTGCGATGATTCAGTTATTGCCTCAGCAACCAGAGGTTGAACCTTCTTCAACAGAGGGGCGCTTGCGGTTGCTGGCAAGATCAATGCCACCCAGCGATTTACAACTTTATTATCAGGCGTTATTAACTGGCCGTAAAGATCTCCCCTATGCCCCAGAGCGTAGGATGGGGGTTGAAATGGCGTTATTACGTGCTCTGGCATTTCATCCAAAAACGATAATTGAAGAAATACCCGTCTCTAATAACGCAGAGATACCGGTCGCATCGGGTATAGCATTCATGCCTCCTCAGCAACAGCCAGTTTCTGATAATTTTGGTTCTGTCAGCCCTGAATTTGGTATGGCAGATAAACAGCCCTCTGCCCAGAAACAGAGAATGGCCCCAAGGGAGGGGTTAGAGCCAGTTGCTGATAGCCCGACTGCAAAATTACTACAGGCAAAAAATCTGCTTTCGCGGCAGGAAGGCACTTCCTCAAAAGGAAGTGCTCCTCCAAAAAAGGCTGAGCCGGCAGCGTCTGTTAAGACGAAGCCGGCAAGTTCGGCACTGGAGCGATTGGTTGCGGTGGCCGAACAACGGCCCCAGTCTTTTGTTCCCAAGGCACGTGAAGTTAAACCGGTAAAACAAGAGGCTTATCGGTGGCGTGCTAAAAACATTGAAGAAAAGCGGGTTGTTACAACACCAAAAGCTATCAAATCAGCACTTGAATATGAAAAAACACCTGAATTGGTGAAAAAGCTGGCTATTGAATCCAGACAGCGGGATCAATGGGCGGCTGAAATTGATAATCTGAATATTCCTAAACTGGTTCAGCAGGTAGCCTTGAATGCATTTAAAGAGCAGATTAATGAAAATCAGTTCTGTCTTCATCTGCGTTCAAAGCAACGTCACCTAAATTCGGCTTCGGCACAGAGATCTTTATCGGAAGCGTTGACTGAATTGCATGGAAAACCTATTGAACTCAGTATTATTGAAGATGATAATCCAGCCGTAAAAACACCGCTGGAGTGGCGACAAGCCATCTATGAAGAAAAATTGGCACAAGCGCGCCAATCCATTATTTCGGATAAAACGATCCAAACACTTCAACAATTGTTTGATGCTGAAGTGGATGAAGAAAGTATCCGGCCTGTTTAACCCCGCAGTGTGTATTGATACTGTGTCTACAGCAAAGAGAGAAAATTATGTTTGGTAAAGGTGGTTTGGGCAATTTGATGAAACAGGCCCAGCAGATGCAAGATAAGATGCAGAAAATGCAGGAAGAAATTGCAAATCTGGAAGTGACTGGTGAATCTGGTGCGGGTCTGGTGAAAGTCACTATTAATGGCGCACATAACTGCCGTCGTGTTGAAATCGATCCAAGCCTGATGGAAGATGATAAAGACATGCTGGAAGATTTGATTGCTGCGGCATTCAATGATGCGGCCCGTCGTATTGAAGAAACTCAAAAAGAAAAAATGGCTAGTGTTTCCAGCGGAATGCAGTTACCACCCGGCTTTAAGATGCCTTTCTGATGCAAACCAGCCCTCTTCTTCAATCCCTGATGGAATCATTGCGTTGCTTGCCGGGAGTTGGTCCCAAATCAGCACAACGGATGGCATTTCATCTTTTACAACGGGATCGCAGTGGCGGTATGCGGCTTGCTCAGGCATTGACACGTGCTATGTCTGAGATTGGTCATTGTCAGGACTGTCGAACGTTTACAGAACAGGAACAGTGCACAATTTGTACCAATCCCCGCCGTCAGCAAAACGGTCAGATCTGCGTGGTTGAAAGCCCGGCGGATATCCACGCTATTGAACAGACGGGTCAGTTTGCGGGGCGTTATTTTGTCCTTATGGGGCATTTATCGCCGCTGGATGGCATCGGTCCTATGGATATCGGCTTGGATCGTTTGGAAGAACGTTTATCTTCTGAAACGCTGTCGGAAATTATTCTGGCAACTAACCCGACTGTCGAAGGAGAGGCAACTGCGAACTATATTGCTGAAATGTGTTCGCAATATGGTGTGACCGCCAGTCGTATAGCACACGGTGTTCCTGTTGGAGGGGAGCTTGAAATGGTAGACGGAACAACGCTGTCCCATTCCCTTGCCGGTCGCCATAGAATTACTGATTTGTGATCATACCCCCATTTTTTAATGTAAAATTCCAATGGATGGTGTTGTTAAACCCGCCACCATCCATAATTAGTTGTATAACTAATTGTTTTTAAATGTCTAAATAATTAATTTCACATTCTTCTTATTCCCTGAACTTGAAAGTCTTAAGTTTTATCCCCATCTGATTACCATCGTCCGATTTTACATATCTGAACTGGATTTAGATTGAGGTAATAAATGAGCATGAAAGATCAGGAAACCCGTGGATTTCAATCAGAAGTCAAACAACTGTTACAGTTGATGATCCATTCTCTCTATTCCAATAAAGAAATTTTCCTCCGTGAGCTGATTTCAAACGCATCAGATGCGGCGGATAAATTACGTTTCCGTGCATTATCAGCGCCAGAACTGTACGAAAATGATGGTGAACTACGTGTTCGTCTGGCTTTCGATAAAGAGAATAAAACAATTACCATTAGTGATAATGGTATTGGTATGACCCGTGATGAAGTGATCGATAACTTGGGAACGATTGCAAAATCTGGTACTAAGGCATTTCTTGAATCTATCGGCTCTGATCAGGCTAAAGACAGCCAATTGATTGGTCAGTTCGGTGTTGGTTTTTATTCTTCCTTCATTGTTGCCGATAAAGTGACTGTACGTAGCCGTGCAGCAGGTGCGGCGCCGGAACAGGGTGTATTCTGGGAATCAACCGGTGAAGGTGATTACACTGTCGCTGATATCGAAAAAGCAGAACGTGGAACAGAAATTACCTTGCATTTGCGTGAAGGGGAAGACGAGTTTTTGAATGACTGGCGTTTGCGTTCTGTCATCGGTAAATATTCTGACCACATTGCCTTACCTGTTGAAATTGAAACCCAGACTAAAAATGAAGAAGATGATTCAGTTACTGTAGCATGGGAAAAAATCAACAAGGCACAGGCACTGTGGACCCGCGGTAAAGCTGAAATCAGCGATGATGAATATAAAGAATTTTATAAACATATTTCCCACGATTTCGCTGATCCTCTGAGCTGGAGTCATAACCGTGTTGAAGGAAAGCAGGAATATACTAGTCTGCTGTATATCCCTTCTCAGGCACCATGGGATTTGTGGAACCGTGAACATAAACACGGGCTGAAACTGTATGTACAGCGTGTATTCATCATGGATGAAGCTGAGCAGTTCATGCCAAATTATCTGCGTTTTATTCGCGGGCTGATTGATTCCAATGACCTGCCTCTGAACGTTTCCCGTGAAATTCTACAGGACAGTTCAATCACTCGTAACCTGCGCAGCGCACTGACTAAACGTGTATTACAAATGCTGGATAAACTGGCAAAAGATGATGCAGAGCAATACCAGTCTTTCTGGCAGCAGTTTGGTCTGGTTCTGAAAGAAGGCCCTGCTGAAGATGGCGGAAATAAAGAAGCTATTGCTAAGTTGCTGCGTTTTGCGACTACGCATAATGACAGTGCTTCACAAACTGTTTCTCTGGAAGAATACGTCAGCCGCATGACCGAAGGTCAGGAGAAGATTTACTACATTACCGCAGATAGTTATGCTGCAGCGAAAAATAGCCCGCATCTGGAACTGTTCCGTAAGAAAGGCATTGAAGTTCTGCTGTTATCTGACCGTATCGATGAATGGATGATGAGCTATCTGACAGAATTCGATGGAAAATCATTCCAGTCAGTCAGTAAAGCTGATGAATCTCTCGATAAACTGGCTGATGAAAACAAAGCAGACCAGGAAGAAGAAGATAAAAAACTGGAACCATTCGTTGAGCGTGTGAAGACACTGCTTGGCGAGCGTGTGAAAGAAGTCAAACTGACCCATCGACTGACTGATACACCGGCGATAGTGACCACTGATGCTAACGGAATGACCACTCAAATGGCGAAACTGTTTGCAGCGGCAGGACAGTCAGCCCCGGAAGTCAGCTATAATTTTGAACTGAACCCGGATCATAATCTGGTTAAAAAGGCAGCTGAGATTCAGGATGACAGCCAGTTTGCTGACTGGATTGAGTTGTTACTGGAACAGGCTCTGTTTGCTGAACGTGGAACGCTGGATGATCCAAACCAGTTTATCCGCCGTATGAATCAATTATTATTAGCTGAAAGCGCGTAATATCGTTTAAATTATGCCAATAAACCACGCTTCAACGGAAAATGGGGCGTGGTTTATTTTTTGATAAGCGCGAAAACGTTTACCTGTTTTCTTGAGCGACTACCATTCCAGTGGTATGGTGGTTCGTTTTCTTTAAAAAATACGAAAAGCAAATAGCAAGGGGATTTACGCGATGCGTATTATTCTGCTGGGCGCGCCAGGCGCCGGTAAGGGGACTCAGGCGCAATTTATCATGGAGAAATATGGGATCCCTCAAATTTCGACAGGTGACATGTTGCGTGCCGCAGTAAAAGCAGGCAGCGAGCTGGGTTTAAAAGCAAAAGAACTGATGGATAATGGCAAACTGGTTACTGATGAGCTGGTTATTGCTTTGGTTAAAGAGCGTATCAAACAAGATGACTGCCGTAACGGGTTCTTGTTGGATGGGTTCCCACGCACCATTCCTCAGGCTGATGCTATGAAAGAAGCGGGTGTCAGTGTTGATTATGTACTGGAATTCGATGTGCCGGATGAAATTATCGTTGATCGTATTATCGGCCGCCGTGTACATGCCCCATCAGGTCGTGTTTACCATATCAAATTCAATCCACCAAAAGTGGAAAATCGTGACGATATTACAGGTGAAGAACTGACTGTCCGTAAAGACGATCAGGAAGATACGGTCCGTAAACGTCTGGTTGAATACCACGCTCAGACTGCACCTCTGGTTTCTTACTATCAGCAAGAAGCACAGGCAGGTAATACAAGCTACTTCAAACTTGATGGAACCCGTCAGGTTGCTGAAGTCAGTGAAGAGTTAGCCCGCATTCTGGGTTAAGACTCTGGGATATTAGAGCCCTGAGGTATTAGTATCCCGAATAGTTGCGCGACAGATTTCAGGTTAATTTGATCCTGAAGCATAGGGCAGGCGGTGTGAATACCGCCTGACTTTCACCTTTCCGTACCAGATCCCCCCCATAAAATGTATTATACCCTTCGTTTTTCAAGTTGCCTCTTTTGTTGGCTGCGCTCACTCACCCCGGTCACATAGTTATCTATGCTCCCGGGGATGCGTTCCCTTGCCGCTGCGACGCACCTTGAAATCCATTGTGTGTATGTGACTATCACCGAGTTTTATCCTGAATTATCCGTCACTTTAATGGGTGGAGTGTTGAATAATGAGTAATCGTAATTATGGTGTGCTATTAGTTAATCTTGGTACACCAGACGCGCCGACACCTGCTGCAATAAGGCGTTATCTGGCAAAGTTTTTAAGTGATCGGCGCGTTGTGGATATTCCGCCATTGATTTGGAAGCCTCTGTTGTATGGCTTTATTCTTCCTTTTCGTTCTTTCCGTGTAGCCAGGCTGTATCAGGAAATCTGGACAGATGAAGGTTCGCCCTTATTGGTTTACAGCAAACGTCAGAAACAGCGATTAAGTGAAAAACTGGGTAATATACCTGTTGAACTGGGGATGACTTATGGTTCACCTTCATTATCTCAGGCAGTCGATAAATTACTACAGCAGGGTGTTGAATATCTCATCGTACTTCCTTTGTATCCTCAGTATTCAAGTACAACATCAGCGGCAGTATTTGATAGTCTCAGCAAAATATTACAGGGATATCGTACTATCCCACATCTAAAATTTATTCGCAGTTACGCCCAGCACCCGGCATATATCGCCGCATTAAAGGAAACTGTAGAACAGAGCTTTGAAAAGCATGGTCAACCTGATCGCCTGATTCTTTCCTATCACGGTATCCCTGAGCGTCTGGCTGAAATGGGGGATATTTATCCACAGAACTGTCTGGCGACAACTCAACTGCTAACGGAATTGTTGGACTATCCGGCAGATAGAATTATGATGACATACCAGTCGCGTTTTGGGCGTTTACCGTGGTTAGCACCCTATACGGATAAAACAATAGCCCTGTTGCCAGAGCAGAATGTGGAGCATATTCAGGTACTGTGTCCCGGATTCGCAGCCGATTGTCTGGAGACACTGGAAGAAATTAAGCAGCAGAATAAAGCTATTTTTTTAGATGCGGGCGGGAAAAAGTTTGAATATATACCAGCACTTAACGATAATGAAGCGCATATTTCACTATTCATGCAATTAATCAATGATGCCATGAGATAATGAATAACTGGCAGTTATGGATTATGGCTGGGTTTCATACCGAAAGGACATTGGCAGATATGGATATTTTTGCTTATAGTTAGACGGTGTGTATTCTGCCAATTGTGTGATTTTTTTAGAATATTGCTTCAAAATCAATATATAACGTAAGCTGGGACAGTAATCTGGCAGGGAATAACGAGAAGCAAAATTATTTGGATTGGACATAGAGATAATGAGTAATAAACCAGTTAAGCATACAGACTTTTATGAGGAACATGCAGACTATTATCATCCAAAGCAAGATGATGAAATTGATCTGTTTGAACTATTCTCCGTAATATTTCAGTCAAAATATTTGATTATTGCAGTATCCTTCATTTTTGCAGTGATTGGCTTTGGTGTTGCGTCATTTTTACCACAAAAATGGACCAGTACGGCGGCAGTGGTGCAACCTGAACTGGAACAGTTTCAGCCATTAAAAAATGTTTTAACAGAACTGAATGTTCTTAATCTTGATCCCAAGATTACAGAGGATTCACTATTTAAGCGTTTTGTTGAAAACTATAACTCCCGTGTACTGCGTGAAGAATATTTGGTAGATACCGATTACTTCAGAACACTGCTTGCCAGTAAAGGAGATATTACGGCACAGGCTAAAAGAAGTCTGATTGAACAGATTGTAAATAAAAATATCTCTTCGTCTGTACCTAATAAAAAAGATAAAGATGATGAATTTTATGAAACAACGCTTTCTTTCAGTGCGGGGACAGCAGAAGATTCATACAAATTATTGTCTGGTTACATCAAATTTATCTCCTCTGTTGTTCGTGACCAGATAAAAGATGAACTGAATGATGCGGTGAGTCAGAAACTGGTTTACTCGAAAAAAATGTATGATATTGATTTGGGCCGCATCACCAATATGCGTTCTACCGATATTGAACGACTGAAGTATGCAATTTCTATTGCCAATTCAGCGGGTATTAAGAAACCAGTCTCTAGTGGTGGTGCAGTCGTTAAGGATGACCCGGATTATTCCATCGCTCTGGGTGCTGATGCGTTGCAACGTAAATTACAGATCACAGAAGGCATTACCGATGCAACAACGATAGATCCTGACTTACGTAACCGTCTTCTTTATATCAAAAATCTGGAAGCGGTAAATATTGATAAGCTTGATTTCCAGCCATTCAAATATATGCAGGAACCATACGAGCCAACGGCGAAAGATTCACCTAAGCGTTTGTTAATCCTGATTGGTGCTGGCTTTATTGGTTTTATTCTGTCTGTAATGTTTGTCCTGATGCGCCATATGATGCGTAGCCGTCAGAAGCAAGCAGCCTGAAGCTTATGAGCTACACTTAATCATCAGCAGTTTGTAATCAGCGAAATTTGGCAGCCAGTGTGATAACACACTGGCTGTTTCTTTTCATCAATACTGAATACTGTGCTTTTTGTTTCATAGTGGGATTATGCTAATATGGCGCATGTTTTGGCTCCATAGCAACAATCAATTATGAAATTCCCCGGTAAACGCAAATCTAAACACTATTTTCCTGTCAGTCTGAGAGACCCTCTGCTTCAGCCCATCAAAGAGATGATGGATACTGAGAATAACCGAGCATATATTGTTGGTATTGACCAGATATTGGTAGATATTGAAGCTAAGGTTGATGAAAGCTTTATCCAACGTTATAACCTGAGTCAGGGACATTCATTAGTTATTGAAGATGATGTTGCTGAAGCGCTCTACAATGAACTGGCAGATAATAACCTCATCAGCCATGAATTTGCGGGTGGAACGATTGGTAATACTCTGCATAACTATTCTGTGCTGGCGGATGACAAATCTGTGTTGCTTGGCACCATGTGCAATAACATCCAAATCGGCAGCTATGCCTATTGCTACCTTTGTAATACTTCCAGCCGGATGGATTTGAATCATCTTCAGGGTGTCGATGGCCCAATTGGTCGCTGTTTTACTCTGATCACTGAAAATGGTGAAAGAACATTTGCCATCAGTCCGGGGCTAATGAATCAGCTTAAACCGGAAAGTATTCCTGAGCATATCATTGCAGAAGCATCAGCACTGGTAATCACGGCCTATCTGGTACGCTGTAAATCAGGTGAACCGATGCCGGAAGCAACCATGAAAGCCATTGAATACGCGAAGAAACATAATGTGCCAGTTGTTCTGACACTGGGTACAAAATATGTTATTGCGGATGATCCTCAGTGGTGGCGCGATTTTCTGGCAGAGAATGTTTCTGTGGTCGCCATGAATGAAGATGAAGCGCTGGAACTGACCGGTTTCAGTGATCCTTTGTTGGCAGCAGATATGGCACTGAATTGGGTCGACCTCGTATTGTGTACGGCTGGCCCGGCAGGGTTGTATATGGCCGGTTATACAGAAGAAGAGTCCAAGCGTCAGACATTACACCCATTATTGCCGGGAGCGATTGCTGAATTCAATCGTTTTGAATTCAGTCGTGCCATGCGTCAGGATGATTGTCAGAATCCTATGCGGGTCTATTCTCATATTGAGCCATATATGGGAGGACCTGAAAAAATTATGAATACGAATGGTGCCGGAGATGGTGCACTGTCTGCCTTACTGCATGATATTACAGCTAATAGTTATCATCGTATGAATGTTCCTAATTCGAGTAAACATATGCGCTCCTGCCTGACGTATTCTTCTCTGGCTCAGGTGTGTAAGTATGCGAACAGAGTGAGCTATCAGGTATTGAGTCAACATGCTCCACGTCTGACACGCGGTTTACCAGAAAGGGAAGATAGTCTGGAAGAGTCTTACTGGGAACGTTAATTTCTGATTCAGGAGTATCCCCCTTGGAATTTTTGGGATACTCCCTATTAATCAATTCATTATGCTGCTGATGAATTAGTTGGTGAAAATGCTGATGGTAGTGCTATCGGGCAGTCAGGCGTGGATTCAGGGAGTGAATCAGCCATCGCCCTGGCGATTTCATGTTCGCCAATAATAATATGATCAGCGCCACGTGCTGTAAGGTAAGTGACTTCATCATCGTAATGAGCGCGAACGATAATATTGATATCCGGCCTGATTGCTCTTGCACTCTCGATAATTTTGCCGGCTTCATAACCATTCGGGATAGTCAGAAACAGTACACAAGCACAATCCAATCTTGCTAATGCCATAATATCTTCTCTGGCAGCGTTCCCCATCACAGCACTAATCCCCATTTCTCCCAGCTCTTCAAATCGGGCACGAGTGTCCTCAATCGCAACCAGTGGAAAATGTTTTTCCTGCAGACGCTGGCAAAGCAGGCGACCGACCCTGCCATATCCCACAACAATCGCATGGCCGCAAATATTGACAGGGATTTGAGTTTCTTCCTCTAATGTTTCTTCCAGTATCTGTTCTTCTATTGTTTCTGTTTTTTCCAGATAGCGATCCAACAGGCTGAACAAAATCGGATTCAACATAATGGAAAGAATAGCTCCCGCCAGTATCAGGTTACGTGCATCACCATCCAATACGCCTAAGGTGACACCTAATCCAGCCAGAATAAAGGCAAACTCACCAATTTGGGCAAGACTGACAGAAATAGTCAGTGCGGTACGTCGTGAGTGGCCGAAAAGCCTGACCAGCAACAGTGCTGCGACAGATTTTCCGATAATAATAATGGCCAGCGTTCCTAAAATGGCAATGGGTTGCTGGATCAAGATTATTGGATCAAACAACATACCGACCGAAACAAAAAACAGCACAGCAAAAGCATCTCTGAGAGGTAACGTATCCTGAGCGGCTCTATGGCTCAGTTCTGATTCATTCAGTACCATCCCGGCAAAAAATGCTCCCAGTGCAAATGAGGCATCAAACAGCTCCACTGCACCATAGGCGACCCCTAAGGCGATGGTGAGAACAGCCAGAGTAAATAACTCGCGTGAGCCTGTACTGGCTGTTTTTGCCAGCAGCCAGGGGATCAGACGACGCCCGACAAAAATCATCAATAAAATAAATGCGACAACTTTGCCGACGGTAATGGCAAGTTCCAGAAGTAATTGGCCGATATCAGTATTATGGTTATCTAAAATACCCGCAGAAGCAGGCAATAATACCAAAGCCAGCACCATTGCCAGATCTTCGACAATCAGCCAGCCAATGGCAATTTTCCCCCGCTGGCTGTCAATGAGTTGGCGTTCTTCCAGTGCTCTGAGCAGTACTACGGTACTGGCGGTGGACAGGCAGAGGCCAAAGACAATTCCGCTGAATAAACCCCAGCCCAGTAATTTTGACAGGCCGGCTCCTAATAGCGTTGCTACGGCAATCTGGGCAATCGCTCCCGGGATTGCAATTGATTTTACGGCTAATAAATCTTTGAGTGAAAAATGCAGACCGACACCAAACATCAGTAAGATCACGCCAATTTCTGAAAGTTCAGGCGCCAGAGAAGTATCGGCAACAAAACCTGGTGTAAAAGGCCCGGCAAGCACACCGGCCATAAGATAACCTACCAAAGGTGAGATTTTCAGACGCTGTGCAAGCATGCCAAGCAGATAGGCGAGGAGAAAACCGCCAACAATAGTCGTGATGAGAGGTGTCGAATGCTCCATCAAGTCTCCTTCTGGGTTGGATAAATGTAATAGGATGTATTATCAGATTGGGTAATTATTAATTTTACAAATAATTTAAAATGTTTGCTTGAAAAATATACTTTATTGGGGAAATGAGGGTGATCTACATAAAGAGCATTGTAATGGTATTTTATGTAGATCTTTTTATTATTTACTCATGTTTACAAAGAGAAATGATAGTAAATAATGAATATTTATTATTATTTCGTACTGATTTTATTATTTTTATTTCCTATATTTGGTAAGAATAGAGTGAAAATGCCAAGAAGTGGTAAAAAAGCACAGATTTTATAAACTAATTCTATACTGGTTTTATCTGCTATATATCCGAGAGCGGCTGCTCCGACACCCCCCATACCGAATGCTAATCCAAAGAATAATCCTGCTATCATCCCCGTGTTGCCGGGAAGTAGTTCCTGTGCATAGACGAGAATGGCGGAAAATGCAGATGCCAGTATCAGGCCGATAATAACGGTGAGTATGCCTGTCCAGAATAGTGATGCATAAGGCAAGAGAAGAGTGAAGGGAGCAACACCCAGAATCGAACCCCAGATGACATACTTACGGCCGATTTTATCTCCGATAGGGCCACCAATCATGGTGCCTGCGGCGACAGCAAACAAAAAGACGAAAAGATGAATCTGTGCATTTTGAACAGAAACACCAAATTTCTGGATCAGATAAAAAGTATAGTAGCTACTGATGCTGGTCAGATAGAAATACTTTGAAAAGATCAGTATTAGTAGAATGATGAATGAACGGACAATGATTTTTCTGGGAAAAACGGGCTCAAATCTTGTATTGGAGGCGTGACGTGAAGTCGTACGATACTGCATTTTGTACCATTGACTGATTTGTAACAGAATGATGATAGCCAGCAGAGCTGCCAGAGAAAACCACCCTATATTTCCCTTACCGTAAGGCGCGATGAAAATAGCGGCTAACAGTGGGCCAAGTGAACTTCCCAGATTTCCGCCTACCTGAAATAAAGATTGCGCTAACCCAAGACGCCCACCCGAAGCCATTCGGGCAACTCTGGATGATTCCGGGTGAAAAACCGATGAACCTGTACCGACCAGTGCTGCTGCCAGCAGTATCATAGGAAAACTTTCAGCATAAGCCAGCAAAAGCAATCCTGAAAGGGTAAAACCCATCCCAATGGGTAGCGAATAAGGCTGAGGGTGTTTATCTGTATATAAGCCAATGAGGGGCTGTAATAAAGACGCCGTGACCTGATATGTCAGGGTTATCATTCCAATCTGTATAAAACTGAGAGTAAATTCAGATTGTAATAGTGGATAAATCGCCAGAATCAGCGATTGGATCATATCGTTCAAAAGATGAGACAGGCTAATTGCACTAAGAATAGAGAAAACCGTTTTCTGTGTTCTTTTTTGTGAGCCTGATTGTGGAATTGTACTATTTTGCTTATTTCTGTTCATTTTGTCACCAATGTCACCTGTGTTGTATGGTGTTGAACGGTTATTTAATTGTTACACCTTAATGCATATTCACTTTCCAATAAAACCTTTGCTCATCTTGGTATAATTTGATGCCTATCGCAAAAAAATGGAACAACACTCTATTTAATAGCTTATTTATGTAATCTTGATCGAAAAAATACGGCATTAAGTGCTGTGCCGCTAGTCCGTTCTGTTGTTGAATATATGCCTGTGCCAGCCATGTTTCTTGTCATAAAAAAGTAATATTCTTTGAAATGAGGCAGGTTTTAACGCCATTGAAAAACAATAACAGTCATGCAGTCAATTTATTTAGGAGCATGGAGATATCCGATGAAATTCTCATTTAAAGCGTCAGTATGTACCCTTGTTGTTTCTCTTGCTTTGTCACCGATGGTGGCTTCGGCCTGGGAAAAAGATAAAACCTACGATATTACGATCTTGCATACCAATGATCATCATGGTCACTTTTGGCAGAATGATCATGGAGAGTACGGATTGGCTGCTCAGAAAACGGTAGTGGATTCCATACGACAGGAAGTTGCTAAAAAAGGTGGCAGCGTATTACTGCTATCGGGTGGAGACATCAATACGGGTGTACCTGAATCGGATATGCAGGATGCTGAGCCGGATTTTAAGGGAATGAATCTGGTGGGTTATGATGCGATGACACTGGGAAATCACGAATTTGATAAGCCTTTGAATGTACTTTATCAACAGGAAAAATGGGCTAACTTCCCATTTTTGTCAGCGAATATCTACCAGACCAGTACCGATAAGCGTTTATTTAAGCCCTATGTGATATTTGATAAGCAAGGGGTGAAAATTGCTGTTATTGGCTTAACCACTGACGATACCGCGAAAATAGGTAATCCGGCTAATTTCCCGGATGTGGAATTCCGTGTACCTGCGAAAGAAGCGAAAAAAGTCATTGATGAACTGAAGAAGAATGAAAAACCGGATGTCATTATTGCTGCAACGCATATGGGGCACTATGATGATGGTCATCACGGTACGAATGCTCCCGGAGATGTGGAAATGGCGCGCAGTTTACCTGCTGGCTATTTAGATATGATTGTGGGGGGGCATTCACAAGATCCGGTCTGTATGTCTGCGGAAAATAAAAACTATAAACAAGTGGATTATGTGCCGGGAGCGCCTTGTTCCCCGGATCGTCAAAATGGAACGTGGATTGTTCAGGCGCATGAATGGGGCAAATATGTCGGTCGGGCAGATTTTCAATTCCGTAATGGTGAATTTAAGTTAATGCACTATCAGTTAATTCCCATCAATTTAAATAAAAGAGTCAAACAAGAGGATGGGAGTGCTGAGCGAGTTTATTACACTCAACAAATTCCCCAGAACGCAGAAATGCTGAAATTATTGACCCCTTATCAGGATAAAGGCAATCAGAAACTGAGTGTCAAAATTGGGTCAGTTGACGATAAATTAGAAGGGGATCGTAGTAAGGTTCGTTTTATACAGACCAATATGGCTCATCTTGTGCTGGCAGCTCAGATGGAACGGGCCAATGCTGATTTTGCTGTGATGAGTGGTGGCGGTATCCGCGATTCTATTGAAGCAGGGGATATTACTTATAAGGATGTATTAAAAGTTCATCCATTCGGTAATCAGCTAATTTATGTTGACTTCAAAGGCAGTGAAGTTCTGCCTTATCTGACCGCTGCTGCTAATATGGAAGCGGATTCAGGTGCTTATGGTCAGTTCTATAATGTCAGTTTTGTGAAAGAGGGTAAGAGCATCAGCGACGTAAAAATTGCTGGGAAGCCTTTAGATCCGAATAAAACTTATCGTATGGCAACATTGAATTTCAATGCTATCGGTGGTGATGGTTATCCACGGATTGATAATTTTCCGGGATACGTAAATACCGGTTTTGTCGATGCGGAAGTATTGAAAGGGTATATTGAAAAACACTCTCCACTGAAAGCCGCTGACTATGATCCTAAAGGCGAAATAGTTTTCAAATGATGATAAGTAAAATCTGATTTTTGACAAAAAAGACCATCTTTAAGACAGATGGTCTTTTATTACCATTTAGAATGGTAATAAATAATTTGAAGTAGGTATGATTGAAAGAAAATAGTTAATTGTTTAATATCATAGTTATTAGCGTGTTTTTCTCTCCTTCTTTTTTGGGTAATTCTTTAAATCCATTTGAAGTGTATAGCTCGATAAGTTTGGTATTGTTTTCACATTCTAAAGCAATTACTCTTCCTCCAATCAGAGTTTTTACTGTAAGAATAATGCTTTTCACATAAGTAAAAATCCCGTTTAATTTTATCGTGTTTTTACTAATGGAGAAGTTTTTTGCTATTTGCCCGACTAAATAAACTTTTATTGTATTAGCATTTTTACTGATACCGTTTAGTTTCTTTGTCGTTGTTTTTGAAATTTCAAAATTATATGTTTCCAATTCCTTAAAAGTTAATGAAAAGTAGGCAAGGATTAACCCTTTTTCATTTATTATCAGGTAAGTTCTAGTTACATCAGCCTGTTCAAATCTAATTGCATTTATGTGTAAAAAATATTCTACATATGGGTTGACGGGGCAGGAGAATGAAAGTAAATATTTTGTGGTTTTATCTCTGCCTAGTATTGATAATACTTTACTTAAAGTGAGAATTTTCGTTTTAATATTTCTATTGCCTCTTCTTGTTGAGCTTCAATGTCTATTTTCTCAAAGTTAGTTTTAAATGGCCTTCTATTAGCCTTGCGTAACATCTTAATTGCCTTGGGATCAGTAATCACAATTTGCCGGAAAATTGACGAGGTAGCCATTTTATCTCCTTTCATTTAAATATATTAAGTTACTTAAAATAGTAAATAATATTATTTTTGCCATAAGGAAAGTATATCGATATTAGAAAATTGAACAAGACTCTGTTTTTGGGAAAACAGAGCCGGCTCGAAAAATTTAGAAGTAATTACAATTGATTTTCAAATTCTGGCGATATCAGCAAATGAACCATTTAGTAGTTTACATAAATCAGTAGGAGCCAGTTCAATATCCAGACCTCGTTTTCCTCCGGAAATAAACAGAGTAGATAAAGTCTCTGCCTGGCTATCAATAACAGTAGGGAGACGTTTCTTCTGGCCTAATGGGCTGATTCCTCCCACCAGATAGCCCGTAATCTTTTGTGCCAGTTGAGGGTCTGCCATATCGGCTTTTTTGGCTTTAAATGCTTTGGCGACTTTTTTCAAATCCAGTTGTCCTGCAACCGGGGTGACAGCGACAACAAGATTTTTAGGATCACCATTTAATGAAACCAAAAGGGTTTTAAAAACTCTTGTCGCATCTAAACCCAGTTTTCTGACTACTTCATCACCAAAATTATGTTCATTGGCATCGTGTTCGTAAGGATGAATCTTAAAATTAATTTTTTGTTTTTCCAGCAGAATGATGGCAGGGGTCATATGTAATGTCCTATATAAGCTCTCAATTATTTGAAATGTTTTTTATTCCTGTTGCTGTAACAACTGTAGCAAATTGTTTTCACCATGAAGATGTAACGCCCCGACCGCCACGACATATTTTCCTGAAGGTAAGGTACGCAACTGCGTGTTCCATTGGTAGTTACGTTCAGTCATCAGGGTTTGGTAAATAGCGTCGCAGAAAGTTTGTGGCAATACCGGGTTTTTCTGGTCTGATTTGTAATTCATCCACCAGCCAATCATAGTTTGCAAAGCTCGGGCATTAGTATGCCAGTGAGCAAGAGTATCTTCTAATAGAGAAAGGCCACCATTGGGCAACTCGGTAAGCAAATTGATCTGCTTATCAGTTCCTTCCAGCTCGATGATATCTTTATCAATGGCTTTTGCGCTGTTTAGTAATTGATAATCAATCCCATATTGAGGACTCATTCCCAAATATTTAGCCTGAGCAGCCTGAAGGATCAGGGCAACCTGCCAGAAAGGCAGCCGATCCAGCAATTCTATCGGCTGATGGATCTCATGACAGTATTGCTGTAGAAACGAAAAGTATTCAGATGATAAACGTTGTGACAGCCCGGCCTGCTCGGGGAGTATTTGCTGAAATGGCGACCCTGACTGGGTAATATCTGCCTCAACAATTAAAGAATTGCATTGTTCCAGTTGTTCCAGCAATACTTCAGAAAGTGGATACATATTTTCTGTACCCATATGGATACTGCCAACAATATGTAATTGTCTGTTCTCAGGCAGAGTGACATCATAAGCAGGATAGGGGTAATTTCGTTGGGAATTTAGTCCTAATACATTACTGAGATAGGTCATAAGTTTTCCCATTTCACAACTCCGTTAATGGACGTAAATTAATATGCTAATGTATTAAAGGTTAACAGGAAAGTGTGAAAAAGTGCGAAATCCATAGGGTATGTATGATAAGTAGAAAGCTAAACTTCCTTGTTTAGCTTTCCGGAGCTTAGATCAGTTAATCTTTCGTTTTAAAGCGTAATAATCGGTTAGCGTGACTGACTACGGTAATAGAAGAGAGAGCCATGGCGGCACTGGCAATCACCGGATTTAATAATGTACCGGTGAAAGGGTAGAGGATACCGGCTGCAATCGGGATCCCCAGCGTATTATAGATAAATGCCCCGAACAGGTTCTGTTTCATATTACGTAATGTCCCTTTAGATAATTCAGCGGCATCGGCAACTCCATGCAGGCTGTGGCGCATCAGGGTAATTGATGCTGTTTCAATAGCAATATCACTGCCGCTTCCCATTGCAATACCTACATCGGCTTGTGCTAATGCCGGAGCATCATTAATTCCGTCACCAATCATCGCTACTTTTCTGCCCTCAGATTGTAAGGCCTGAATAGTTGCTGCTTTACCATCAGGCAAGACACCCGCAATAACCCGATCAATGCCCGCTTCTTTGGCTATAGCATGAGCCGTTGCCGGATGATCTCCCGTCAGCATCACTAAATGATACCCCTGATTATGCAGGCGTTGCAGGGCCGAGATTGTATCCTGACGCAGTGGATCACGTATTGAAAACAGGGCTGCTATTTTACCGTCAACAGCCAGAAGAACAGGAGTAATACCTTTTTCCGCCTGTTGTGCCACTTGCTGTTTTAATGTGGTTGTTTCAACCTGATTTTGTTCAAGTAGGCTCAGATTACCTAACAGCAGTGTCGTGTTACCAATATTGCCGCTAATCCCTGTGCCTGCCAGAGTGCGAAACTGCGTGACGTCAGGTAATTGTTTACTCTCTATTTTTCTGTCTTCAGCTTTCAGGAGAATTGCTTTTGCTAAAGGATGGTTTGAACCGCTTTCCAGCGCACCTGCCCACAGTAATACCTGTTCTTCCGTGTAGCCGTTGAAAGTATGAATTTCCGTAACCTGCGGCATACCTTCTGTCAGGGTTCCGGTTTTATCAAAAACAAGGGTATCGAGTTGACTGGCCTGTTGCAGGGCATCAGCATCGCGTATTAATACGCCTAATTCAGCAGCCCTTCCGACTCCTGAAATAATAGACATTGGAGTTGCCAGACCAAGCGCACAAGGGCAGGCAATAATCAGTACCGTTGTGATAATGACCAGTGCGTACATGATTTGTGGAGCCGGGCCGGCAAAATACCAGATAGCACCGGCAACCAATGCAATAACAACGACGAAAGGGACAAATATTGAGGATATTTTATCCACCAGTTGACCGATTTCCGGTTTACTGCTTTGTGCCTGACGTACCAGATTGATAATTCTGGCTAAAGTGGTTTGGCTGCCTACGGCTGAAGCTTTGAACAGTACCGTTCCGTCCTGCACGACTGTCCCGGCATGAACTGTATCACCGAGTGTTTTTTGCTGAGGAATAGCTTCTCCCGTCAGCATCGCTTCATCCAGCCAGACTGTGCCCTGAATGATCTCTCCATCAACAGGAACCCTATCACCCGTTACCAGCCGTAATGTCATATCGGGTTCAACATCAGCCAGCGGTAATGATACTTCGCCTTCTGATGTGATGACTCGAGCTGTTGGAGGCGTTAAATCCAACAGTCGCTCAAGTGCTTGTGAAGAGCGCTGGCGTGCTCGCTGTTCTAAGGCATGACCAAGATTAATTAAGCCGATAATGATAGCGCTGGCTTCATAATAAATATGGCGCGCCTGAGGTGGAAAAATATCCGGCCATAAGTTGACGCTGATGGAATATAGCCATGCAGCCCCTGTTCCCAGTGCAACTAATGTATCCATTGTCGCGCTGCCATTTTTCAGGCTTTGCCAGGCGTTGCGATAAAAATGCCCGCCAGCAAATACCATGACGGCAAGAGTCACCAGACCAATGCTCAGCCAGATGGTATGATTTTCCGGTGTGAGCATCATATTGTCGCCTATCATGCCCCAAATCATAACCGGAACCCCGACAATCAGAGCAAGGGCTGATTGCCAGCGGAAACGGCGCATATTGGCTTGTGCAATTTGTTGCTGTCGTTCCCGGCGTTCAGTTTCATCCAGAATGATTTCAGCGCCATAACCGGCTTTGATAACCGCATCGACTAAAGCCTCGGAGGAGGCGGATCCTGTGACCAGAGCACTTCTTTCCGCCAGATTGACTCTGGCATTTTTAACACCCTCAACAGATTGCAGGGCTTTTTGTACTTTACTGACACAACTAGCACAGCTCATGCCATCCAGCAGAAGCTGAATGCTGTCGTCGCTGTTATGAGGAGCACCAGAGCCAGTTTTTTTATCAGATTTTGCGTTCCGAATAGAGGTAGGGTCTGTTGCCGCTGGCAAAAATTCTGGTTCAGGTGTTGTCAGCGGCTCATTTTTTGGGAGATGCGCACTCATGGCTGATTCAGCATGATAGCCTGCTTGTTTCACTGCGCTAATTAAGGCATTTTCGTCAGCCTTGCCGTAAATTCTGGCTGTTTGCTTATCGACTTCAGTAGCAACAACACCTTCCACTGATTCCAGGGCTTTCTGGGTTTTGCCGACACACTTCATACAACTTAATCCGGAAAGTTGTAACTCAACATCGGGGCGATCTGCGATTGAAGCCTGATAATTAGCATCACGGATAGCCGCTATCAAAGCATCAGGTGTTATATTGCTGATAACTTTGGCGTATTCAGGAGTGACCTCGGCTTGTTCAACTCCGGGTAGATGCTCCAACGCTTTTTTGACCCTGCTGACACAGTGCATACAGGTTAAGCCCTGAAGTGCAAGAATGGTTGTTGTAGACATAGTAAAATCTCCTGAAACAGAGTGATATACCCCGCGATGCAACTCGAAATCCATTGGGTATATACTTACTATTATTATTGGGGATAGCTCGTTATCTGTTTAGGCTAAACCTTCCTGCAAGGGGAAGGTCAAGGGGGAATGATGAATATCAGTGAAATTGCCCAGAAAACGGGCTTAACCAGCAAAGCTATCAGGTTCTATGAAGAAAAAGATTTGATTACAGCGCCGGGGCGGGAAGAGAATGGCTACCGTTTTTATCAACAGAAGCATATTGATGAATTAATCCTTTTACGGCAGGCGAGGGAGGTGGGGTTTACTCTGGAAGAGTGCCGGGAATTATTACGGTTATTTCATAATCCTAATCGCCATAGTATTGATGTTAAGGCCGCAACATTGCAAAAAGTAGCTGAAATAGAAAAAACGATCGCAGAATTACAGAATATCAGGAAAAAGTTATTAACACTGGCGGCTGAATGTCCGGGAGATGATGGCGCAGAATGCCCCATCATTGAACAACTATCTGGTATGTGTGCAAAACATGGTTGATGATATCAGCTTAATTGTCAGAAGCTGAAAATATTTTATATCCAGAGTCGCTTAACCTGATTGCATATGCTCTCCCAGTCAGGTGTTTGTAAATATTTATCCACTTCAGCTTCAAGGATTTTGATATCTTGCCAGTTGTCTATATCGAACGGTTTACTAAGCATAAAATTCGCGCGTAAATAATTGTTGCCAAGAATTTTTTTTGCCTGAAATTCTGCCATTTTAGCTGTCGTTTCAAATATGAGCATCAACAGAGCCGCCGGTGGTATCTCATCTTTGTTTCCCCACCGCAGAGGCCAAAACCAATTATTTGCTCCCCAGCTTAACGGTGCGAAGTTGTCGAAATTGATCGAAGTCACTCCGTTAGACATATCTCCGGTACCTACTGATAGTATGCGGATGTCAGTTGGGCCAGAAACTCCCTTCAGGGATAATGCTTCGGTAAGTGCTGTCATGGACGGATTATTGGCAAAAACCCCACCATCAACGAAATAGCCAAAATCCGTGCTACTCACCTGAATACGATGTGGCGGGAAGAACGTTGGAGCCGCGGATGTCGCCATTGCTGCATCAAGCATGGAGATATTACGAAAGGGATTTTCTGGCAGGTTGGAAAATGTGCACGGTAGCCAGGATTGATTGTTTTCGTTCCAAAGCTGGGCCGCATTAATCGCTATAAAATGTCCTGAACTGGATAGTTGTGCATCTGAAAAAAATTCCTGTAGAATTTTTTTCAGGCCATCGCTGTAATATCTTGCGCCCATAGCACCGGGTCTTCCAATAGATTCATCATTTTGAGCGGAAAACCCTCTGGCCCTGCTTATATTTTGTAATGATATTTCATTCGAGACAAAATGCTGAATACCATCATTTCTGCACCGGTCAATCATTTTCGAAAGAGTGATATCTTGTGGCATACCTTGTGATGATATTCCTTCTGTGGATATCCCGGAAAACCTACTGTTTTTTTTAGTAATTTTAAATTGCCTATCGAGATCCTGGATAAGTTTGGTGACCTGCAAATCACAAATTCCAGTCCTGTATTTATTTTGTAAGAAACTATGGACTTTGAAAATATTAGCCCCCTCCTTTTTGTATAAATCAACCATTTTTGAGATAGGGACACCGTGTGCCATGCCCAGTGCTAATAAGCCTCCTGTGGATGTTCCGGCAAATCCATTGGTTCTTTTAATAATCTGAAATTTCTTATCGAGATCTTCGATAAGTCTGGCGGTCAGCAAACCACGAATTCCGCCGCCATCGCAGCAAATAATTTTAAAAGTCATGATTAAATCCCTATCCGGTTTTCTCAGAACTGGGTATTCGATTAATTTTAATTTTCGCTACATTGAAATATTTTTATCTTGACTATTTGTTTCGAAGTGGAGCTGTCATTTCTGCTGTTCTTTTCAGAAGAAACGTACTTCCGGTCAGAGCTTAGGTGTGCTTGTTTGCTGGGGTTATGTGGCTTTGATATAACGATAAATGAATGATAATTCAGTTGCCTGTAACATATTGTAAACAGAAATTACTAAACTCCAGTCAATGGCCGTTTTCAACGTTTTCCACTGGATCCATCGTTTGGTTTCATTAAAGGTTAAATATGGCTGGCGTAGCCAGCCTGTATTAGGGAGTGTCGTTGATGAATGAGGGCAATTTATACACTTCGTCTTTCAAGCTACCTCTTATACCGGCTTAACCTTCAGTGTGATCCCGTCGACGGCGATGATTTCAACTTCTGTATTGGCAGTGAGTTCATGGTCACAGTGAATGCGCCAGCTACCATCAGCCAGTTTGATTCGTCCATAGCCATTTTCAGTATCTGTCGTTAAGCGGGCGTGTTGCCCGATTAATTGCTGATTTTTCTGATTGAGCCTCTCATCACTACTTTTCTGCGGGTGGCGGCGCAACCAGGCCCGCCACGCGATAGCAGAAAGTAATGTTAATAAGGCAAACAGTATGCCTTGCAGCTCCCAGCTCATTGAGGGAAAAATCCATGTGATCAGGGCGACAATGACCGCTGCAATCCCTGTCCACAGCAAATATCCCCCCGTACCCAGCAATTCAGCAATTAACAGTAATCCACCAAAACAGAGCCAGAACCAGACCGGTTGAGTGGCTATCTGTTCAATCATAGTTAGTTATCCTGTCTATCCTTCTTACTTTCGTTAATCAGCTCAGCAATACCGCCGATAGCACCCATCAGATTGCTGGCATCCAGCGGCATCATAATGACTTTGCTATTATCTGCTGCACCGATACTGGTAAGTGCATCCGTATATTTCTGGGCGACGAAGTAGTTAATCGCCTGCATATTGCCGTCAGCAATCGCGTCAGAAACCATTTTTGTTGCTCTTGCTTCAGCTTCTGCGGCACGTTCACGGGCTTCTGCCTGTAAGAATGCTGACTGGCGTTCACCTTCTGCTTTCAGGATCTGAGACTGTTTTTCCCCTTCGGCTTTCAGAATTGCGGCCTGACGAACCCCTTCAGCTTCCAGAATATCTGCACGTTTGGTACGTTCAGCTTTCATCTGGGCATTCATTGCAGAGATCAATTCTTTCGGTGGACGCACATCACGGATCTCGATACGGGTAATTTTCACCCCCCACGGGTTAGTCGCTTCATCGACGATGGTCAGCAGGCGGCTGTTAATTAAATCGCGCTGTGACAGCATTTCGTCCAGTTCCATTGAACCCAGAACGGTACGGAAGTTAGTCATAGTCAGGTTGATAATAGACAGCTCAAGGTTACTGACTTCATAGGCAGCACGTACCGGATCGACAACCTGAATAAAGCAGACAGCATCAATAGTGACATTGGCGTTATCGCGGGAAATCACCTCTTGCGATGGAATATCCAGTACCTGTTCCATCATATTGATTCTACGACCCACGCGATCAATAAACGGAACCAGAATATGCAACCCAGGTGTTAAGGTGCGTGTATAGCGACCGAAACGTTCTACGGTCCACTGATATCCTTGTGGAACGGTTTTAACACAGGTAAAGACGATAACGACCGCAATAATAATCAGAATGGGCACAGCCCCGAGAGAAAGTAAATCCATAACAATTCCTTTATTAGTTAATCATGGAATACATAAATGCGCTTAATTAATAGAGTAAAGAGTATACATGACGACGATATTTGGATGCCAGTGCATCTCCGGTACCGAGCGCGGTGATAATATCCATTAGTATTTTTTTCACTTCACCATTGCCAGCAGAGAGATCCTTTTTCAGAAAACCGAACAATAATTCAAGCGCTTCTTCATTACGTCCGACTTCATGTAATTTAGACGCCAATTGAAGCGCAAGTTCCGCATTTTCCGGCTGAGACGCCATTTCCAGCAAAAGTTGCCTGATTTCAGGAGAATCCGCTGCTTGTTTGTGTGATTCAATGGTAGCCAGTAAATCATGATAACGTTGGTCTTGCTCTTCTGATGGAATAGTTTCCAGTACTTTTTGCGCTTCTTCCACATGATTGAATGAAATATGAACTTCAGCCAAAAATAAGCTGAGTTCCGTATCCTGCGGATCTTCCTGATGAGCTTCTTTCAGTAAAGCCAGCGCTTCCTGATTTTTTCCTTCAACAAGTAATTCACTTGCCTGTTCCAGCGGGGACTTTCCTGACAGTGGCAGAATTTGGGCAAACATCTTTCTGATATTCTCGTCGGTTTGCATCCCTTCAAAGCCGTGGAAAGGGCGGGCTTCACGTACAAAAAGTACGGTTGGTACAGTCCGCACACCGAATTGTGCCGAGATATGGCCCAGTTGGTCACAATCGACTTTCGCCAGAATAAATTGACCGGCATATTCATGGGCGAGTTTATCGAGGGTGGACTCTAATTCATGACAATGCAGATCCTGAGGGGACCAGAAATAGAATACAACAAGTGTGGTTAGAGACTGTTGAACAACCTGAGCGATATTTGCTTCATTAATGCGAACAATCTGAGCAGTGTTGCTGTTAGTATTCATTGTTGGTTCCATGGGTTCTCTCTCGTTATAAGGGCATTCATTAAAGTATACATAGGGCTGGCTTGCCGGTTTTTCAATCTGATGACTAATGCGAAGATACGATTTTATCGATTAATCTTGCTGGCAGAAGGCGACGCAGAACAGTAACAGCATGAGATATTAGCGTCACAGGATAGCGTAACTTAGGGTTAGGGCTTTCCAGTGCATGGATTAATTTTTCCACAACATCTTCAGGCGTCATCGTTAAACGGCGAGCCATTGCCGAGTTTTCGACGGGGTTATCAATCTCGGTCTGAGCAACATTTTCTGTGAAACGCGTTTTAATCGGTCCCGGCTGTATCAGACTGACTTTTATTCCACTTCCTGCTAATTCCATTCTCAGAGCATCAGACCAGGCTTCAAGCGCATATTTACTGGCAGAATAGGCACCACGTCCCGGCGTGGCAATTAACCCCAGCACAGAGCTGGTCTGGATGATCCGCCCTTCACCATTCGCCCGGATTGCGGGTAGAAGCAGGCATGTCAGCTGATGGGTGCCAAAGAAGTTGGTGGAAAATTGTTTTTCCATCTGTTCACGGGAAATACCCGCCAACGGGCCATAAACGCCAAAACCACCATTATTGAATAATCCGAACAAACGACCATTTGTTAACTCAATAACTTGCTCAGCAGCTTTCTTAACACTTTCCTGATCATCTAAATCCAGTTCGATGGGTTCTAAACCTAATTCGCGCATATGTACTAAATCAGCAGGTTTACGGCAAGCAGCCAAAACGCGATAGCCACGTTGATGAAGCGTTTTGGCTGCGGTTAATCCGATACCACTGGAGCATCCCGTAATAAGAATGGCTTTTTGCATAACTTTACCTGTCAATTTACAACAATTTACTGGCATAAATGATTTACTATTAATAAGTGAACATTTTTACTTATGGATAATATATGCCGATAGTTTTCTGGACATCCAATCTGCAATAAAGGGTTGTGCGGCCTGATTGGGGTGCAACCCGTCATCTTGCATCCATTCTGGTTTGATAGCAACTTGCTCCATAAAAAAGGGCAATAAAGGGATATCATTATTTTTTGATAAAGCAGGGTAAATTCCGGCAAAAGATTCGGTGTAACGTTTCCCATAATTGGGCGGAATGCGGATTTGCATTAAGAGCGGCTGAGCTTTGGCCTGTTTGATTAATGAAATGACTTTTTGCAGATCCTGTTCTATTTGCCGAACCGGAAAACCACGTAGCCCATCGTTAGCCCCGAGTTCTATTAAAACCCATTTGGGTTTGTGTTGTTTCAGTAATTCAGGCAGGCGTTCAAAACCTTGTGCTGCGGTATTCGCGCTGATACTACCATTAATGATATTCACTTTATTACCGGATTGATGCCACTGGTTTGCCATAAGAACAGGCCACGACTGCTCAACCGGCAAGCGATAACCTGCACTGAGGCTGTCTCCTAATATCAGCAGAGTATCAGCCGCCATTGCTCTGGCACTGCATAGCATTAACAATAAAAGGAAAAATACATGGCTGTAGAGTGTGCTCTTGAAGTTCATAATCTCATTAAATATGTTGGTGAAGGGGAACAGGTAATTAATATATTGCAAGGTGTTGAGCTGCTTGTCGAGCCAGCGCAGACAATTGCATTAATTGGTGAATCAGGTTCAGGGAAATCGACCCTTTTGGGTATTATTGCTGGTTTGGATGACGGCAGTTCAGGTGAAGTTCATCTGCTGGGACAGAATATCAGCCGTATGAATGAGGAACAGCGGGCGCAGCTACGGGCAGAAAATATCGGTTTTGTTTTCCAGTCGTTTATGTTGATCCCCACTTTGAATGCACTGGAGAATGTCCAGCTTCCCGCACTTCTGCGCGGAGAATCAGAAAGTCAGAGTCGTCAGCAGGCTATAGAATTACTGGAGCAGCTAGGTTTGGGCAAACGCCTGAAACACATGCCGGCCCAGCTTTCAGGCGGGGAGCAGCAGCGCGTTGCATTAGCCAGAGCGTTCAGTACCCGTCCTAAAATTTTGTTTGCAGATGAGCCGACAGGCAATCTTGATCGTCAGACAGGTGAGCGTATTGCGGATCTCCTGTTTTCACTCAACCATGATTATGCGACCACACTGATTTTGGTCACTCACGATAGCCAGCTTGCTGCCCGCTGCCAGCGGCGCTTACGTCTGGCAGACGGAAAATTGCAGGAGGAAGCATGATCTGGCGCTGGTTCTGGCGTGAGTGGCGTACTCCGTCGCTGTTGATTGTCTGGTTATCGCTGACGCTGGCTGTGGCTTGTGTCTTGGCGCTGGGGCGTATTGGTGATCGTATTGATCAGAGTGTTCATTATCAGAGCCGCGATTTTCTGGCAGGCGATCTGGTATTACGGGCGTCATATCCTGTTGATCCATCCTGGCTGCAACTGGCACAGAAAAAGGGGCTGACACTCAGCCGACAGCTCTCATTTTCAACGATGACTTATGCGGGAGACGTTCCACAACTAACGGATGTAAAAGCCGCCGATAAACATTATCCGTTGTATGGTGAACTGGAAACCAGCCCTCCGGGGTTGAAGCCGGAAAAAGGTTCAGTTCTGGTTGCCCCGCGTTTGCTGGCGTTATTACATATCAAAGTGGGAGATAGCCTTGAAGTTGGTGATACCACACTGAAGATCAGTGGAGAACTTTTGCAGGAGCCGGATAGTGGTTTCAATCCGTTCCAGCTCTCTCCCCGGATCTTAATCAATATCGATGATGCGCAAGCGACGGGTGCTATTCAGCCGGGAAGCCGTCTGACTTATCGTTACATGTTTGCTGGTTCACCAGATGCGATTCAGTCATTCCAACAATTAATTGACCCTGAATTAAAAGCGGATCAACGCTGGCTAACATTGAAACAGGATAATGGCGCGCTGGCAAAATCCATCGAACGCGCCCAGCAATTCCTGTTGTTATCAGCCTTGCTGACATTATTGCTGGCTGTCGCTGCCGTTGCGGTTTCTATGACGCATTATTGCCGCAGCCGCCATAATCTGGTTGCGATACTGAAAACGCTGGGGGCCGGGCGTTGGGCACTACGCAAATGGATCATCGGGCAGTGGTTGGTGATATTACTTGCGGCAACTGTTGTTGGTTCCGTATTGGGGCTGGTTTTTGAAGCTGCCCTGATCCGGGTACTGGCTGCGATGTTACCTAAAATGTTGCCGGAAGCAGGGATGTGGCCGTGGGTATGGGCGATTGGTGCTCTGTTCAGTATTGCTCTGCTGGTGGGGATCCGTCCTTACCGCCAGTTGATGGCAACCCAGCCCTCCAGAGTATTGAGAAGTGGTGTTTCTGCCAGTATCTGGCCACTACGCTATTACTTGCCTGTAGTCGCTCTGCTTATTGCAGGAGGATTAGTACTGTTAGCAGGGACTGAACCACTATTATGGTCATTACTGGCGGGGGTCCCTGTTGTAGCACTTTTATTAGGTGGATTAGGCTGGAGCGGCCTGTGGTTACTGCGCCGTATCACATTTCGCCAGCTGAGCCTGCGTCTGGCTGTGAGCAGGCTGTTATGCCGGCCATTCCAGACAATGACTCAGCTGGCCGCATTTTCACTCTCTTTCATGCTACTGGCATTGCTGGTGATGGTGAGAGGAGATTTACTGAACCAGTGGCAGCAACAGTTACCGCCGGATAGCCCGAATTATTTCCTGATCAATATGACTCAACCACAACTCACATCAGTGGATGAGCTGTTGGCACAATATGACGTTAAGCCAACGGAATTTTATCCGGTGGTACTGGCGCGTCTGACAGAAATTAATGGGCGGTCTGCGATTGAATGGGCTGACAAAGTGCATCCTAAGAGCACGACGGTGCGGCGTGAACTTAACTTAACATGGAAAAAAGAATTACCGCCGTTCAATACCCTTGTTGAAGGTAACTGGCCGCCGCAATCAAAGGAAGTTTCCCTTGAGCAGGGAGTTGCGGATCGGTTGCAGATTAAAATCGGCGATAAACTGACTTTCACCGGTGACACCAGAACTTTTGACGTCACTGTCAGCAGCATTCGCAAAGTAGACTGGGAAAGTCTGCATCCGAACTTTTTCTTTATTTTTGATAAAGAAACACTGGCACAGCAGCCTCAGACATGGCTGACCAGCTTCCACTATGTCGGAAACGGGAAATTACTGACAGAAATTAATCGCCATTTCCCAACGATCAGCATGCTGGATATTGGTTCTATGGTTAAGCAGATCCAAGGTATCTTGCAGCAGGTTAGCCGGGCACTGGAAATCATGGTTGTGCTGGTAATGATATGTGGAGGGTTACTCTTATTGGCACAAATTCAGGTCGGTATGAGCCAGAGGCAGCTTGAGCTGGTGGTTTATCGCACACTGGGAGCCAGTAAGAAACTATTGCGGCGTACATTATGGAGTGAATTCTCCTTGCTTGGTTTTATGGCTGGTCTGGCGGCGGCATTTGGGGCTGAAATCGCCCTTTGGCTGTTACAGACACAAGTTTTTGAATTTCCGTGGCAGCCACAGTGGTTGATGTGGCTTCTGTTGCCGGTTATCAGCAGCCTGTTACTTTCACTTTGCGGGGGTTGGCTGGGAGTGCGGCTGTTGCGCAGGCAGGCGCAATACCGGCGTCTACCGGAATAAATAAAACGTTTCTGTTCTATTCACTTTTAACACATTACCGATAATGGGAAGCTTTGGCTTCCCATGTTTCAGAACAGTAAATTTCCGGGTGATTCAGGCAATCCTATTCAGTTTTAACTGAAGCGCCTTTTATTTTATGGCTGGGTGGTTTCATCACCATTGTTACGGTTAACACAGCAAAAACAGGGAAAGCAATGATGAGGAAAGCCCAGGTAAAACTACCGGAATAATCTTTAATAGCTCCAGCGAAGAAAGGTGCCAAACAAGCCAGTGTAGAAATCAGATTCATAATCGAGAATAGTTCCAGATAAGGCTTACGACCAAAATAATTGGCGAGCAATACACTGGAAGCAAGAAAAGTCATGCCGTATCCCATACCGACGAACAGCGTAAATGCAATCAGGAATGGCCATGAAGAGGCAATACTCAGGGCGATTAAGCCAAGGATAATGATAGTCAGGCTACCAAGCAGTAATTTTTTCGGCTCAAGCCATTCCCCGACAGCACCTCCGGCCAGTCTTGAGAACGCATTGATAAAAGCCATGGAGCTTAGTAATCCTGCGGCAATGGCTTCATTGAAACCATTTTCAATAATATGGGCTACAGCGAAACTATTAACCGTAATACCACACCACAAAAATGCCGTGTAGGTGGCCGCAATAACATAAAACTGCCATGTCCGTAGTGCCTGATGGGCTGTCCAGAACTGTTGGGTGCGATATATACTGGATGAGTTTTCCCTATTATTTTTTTGGCTGACTGCCTTAGCGTGGGCAATTTCCTTTTCCCCTTCCCGAAGGGTGAAAATAGTCACGATAACAAAAACAGTGAGCACTATGGCGGAGATCATCCAGTGCATTCGCCAAGTTCCCCAGACCCGGGTTGCCAGAAAATAGATCCACGGACCAATCACGCCGCCCAGCCCGCCAATTGTAAAATAGAACCCGAAAGCCAGAGACTGTTTTTCATATAATCGTGAAATCACATAGGTGCCGGGTACAGTGGCCAGAAAGGTAAAACCGACACCAATTAAAGCCGTTCCAATGAAATATGATGCAATAGCATGGGTATGATAGAGGTTGTAGAAGCCAGCCAGAAAAATTAGTAACCCAATAAAGAGTGTGAACCGAACACCAGCCCTGCGAATAAACACGGTTGGCAGGAAACTGGATAGCCCGCAGGTTAGGCCAAGCAGTGTGAACCCTAAACCGGCATCAGTCCAGCTCCAGCCCAGTTCATTAATCATACTGGGAAGGACTACACCCAATGACGTAAAGGTTGTTGCTGTGGATAGAAAATAGACCATGCCTAAAAGTATCAGCAAAAACCACTGATAAGTACGCCCGAATTTGTCGTATTGAGTGGACATTATGACCCCATCAAGGATATGAACCGTTAAAAACAGCACTATTTTAAGTGGTTATCAGGAAAAACTGTATCGAATAAACACACCATAGCTCAATTGGTTAGTACGAAAATAAGATGTATCCTTGATTTTGTATTTATTTTTGACTGGGTTGAGGAAAAAAATGCCTATAGATGACTGGCCTGATACTCTAGTTTTTTTCCCCAAGGAGTCATGCAATTTTGGTTGAAAGTTAAACACTTTTGAAGTAAAGACTGCTATCAATTGATGGAGAATTGACGAAATTAACGAATTACACTTAACTTTTTTCATTATCTTACGGAAAATTACATAATTTTCGCTGTCATCAATTAAATTAACGTTACAATCAAAAAAAGTGCTAGTGTTAAAACCAGCACTTTTATAAGGAGAAATGAATGGAAGAGGAGATATAGTATTAAAATCTGATTTTTATTTCATGGAAGAATTAGTATTTCCTACCATCATTACATAATAGATAATATATTAACCTGTGATTTATTGCAGAATAATCTAGCTACGTCGTCATCATGATTTTGGGTTCTATTTGTTTTCTGGATCATTATTATCCTCTAAAATTAGAGTGGATACGTTCAGATCTGTGCATGTTACGGTAATTTTATTAAAATTAAATTTTGCTAATATAAGGAGGTCAGAAATATTTTTTCCTCTAGGTGTATTAATCCCTACTTCTTTTGATAGACTCATAATAGAATCTGGATAATTACTTAAAGTAAATGTGGGATATTCATAATTATTTTTATAAATGATTTTACCAACATATCCAGTATAGGTTCCATTCTTGCCATTAGGACATCCAGCATAAGCTGAACTAATTGACCAAGTTATTAAAAAAACAATAATCATGAGTGGATTTATGTATTTCATGATGTTACCTCTATCT
>NZ_CAWQJR010000111.1:0-2063 GCF_963894935.1 Xenorhabdus sp. PB61.4 | reverse complement strand
TATTTATAATGTGTTTATCCTACATTTTGGGGGCGCATATGATATTAAATAAAGTGAAATCATTTATAATGTTATTTTTTATGATTATTTTTATTTCTAATGGAGTACAAGCAGAAATAGATAATGTTATGCCTGATGAAAAAAATAATCAGGAGCAAGGAGCTAAACCTATTAGTAATTTTTCATCCAATGGAACTCTGCTAACATTTGTTAATGGTGGTGAATATGGTCCACTGGATATTGGAACTACAGATAAATATTGCATAGATCCATCGTTTAAATCTGTTCATATGAAATCAAAAGATCTTAAATTAGAAGGCATAAAATATGATGATACTGGCGATTGTAGGGGGGAAGATAAATATGTTACTTGGAAGATAAAAAGTGATTCCTCCAGTAAAATGTGTAATATTAGGTTGCTTAAACAGTTTGATGGGGATGCGTGGTGGCATAATGTTATTGAAACAAAAGATATTACAGCAACTGACGCTCCTCATATAACTGGATGTGATATGGAAATTACCGCTATATGCGACTTTAAAAATTGTTTCAATAATCCTGTTAATGAATCTCACGTTATTACAATAGCAGTTAAGGAGAAAAAAGATCCTCCGTCTACAGGCTCCGGAGGTGATGATCCTGGAGGTGATAACCCTGGTAACCATCATGGTGGACCGGGTATTAGTGGCTGTGACGAGGACCATTCGTGGACGTGTCATGATTGTCCACCTCACGCTATCTGTTGAACGATAATCAGACAACAATAATGATTGACTCTAATGCAATAACCAACCGCCGAATTATCGGCGGTTGTATTTAAATTAAACTATCACTTAGTCATTATCTGCATCTTGCAGATGAAAAGATTGGTGATCTTCATTTATGATTACACGTATATGACCGGATCTGTTTCCATAAATATCATGGAAGTAGAAATATGGCTTACAGTGACTGTTCGTTCCCCAGAAATCATTTTGTGGGGACTCGAAATATAATTTAGTAATACTTACCGCATCAGAGTGAGGATTTAGGGTATCTAAATGTACTTGTATTGAAGCTGTAGTTGATTCAATTGTAGGAGGAGCAAAATCACCGCTAGGAATACTAACCTCTTTATTGACATCTGGATGTCCAACAATTTTATTTTTTTCTTGATGTATGCCCCAAATAAAAAAAAGATAGAGGTTGTCATTATTAGTTAAATAACTGAATCTACGAAATTCAATATTACTTGGTTCATCATCATTAACCGTGTTCCAGATATAAGAATCTTTCACGGGAAATCCATTTTTGGATTTTATATAATAATTTGTTTGGTTCCACTTATAATAATGTGTAAATCCACCCAATTTAGTTCCGATAATATCAATATATCTTTCAAACTCGAACTTATATTTACCAGATTTAATGTCTTTTTGTTCTTCAATAATGAGGTTGTCACTAATATAGTTAATTTCTGGATGGCTAATAATAACAACGTGTGAATTTGAAGGTGTACCTTCCATTGTATTATATTTTTTATTATTCAGTATAATTTGCGCCCCAATTTTCATTGTTTCAGTTTTACTTGTGAGGATCCAATAGAGTTTATGCTGGGGAGTTTTATTTGTTTTTTCTTCATATAAGGAATCCATCCTCTGTGGAGGGGGATCATCAGGAAACGTATGGCTGTAATTGTTTTCTATAGAGTTGTATACCCATTCTCCTGATAATTCATTTCCAGTAGAATGATTAATTAATTGAATGCTATCCAACTGCTCATCAGATAATTGGATTAGACGATCATTATCATCTTTTGCCTGAATCAAAATATAGACGCCAACTTGCATTCTTCTATTGGCATACACATTAGCTTCTTTAAAACCAGAATGTAATTTTATTTCAAATTTACTTAATGTGTGAATAATTGCTAATTGATCATTTTTTTTGTTTTTTGATTCCATTAGAAATTCCTCTTATTTTAAAAATAAATAATAAAGTAACGGCTAGATAAATGGCTCATATAATAATTCACTGGTGCTATAAATAATTTGTGTTGTTTTTTATTTTACATTCCACTCCAG
>NZ_CAWQJR010000110.1:0-2185 GCF_963894935.1 Xenorhabdus sp. PB61.4 | reverse complement strand
TATTGAGGAGTCTCTCAACACCCCAATCCGAAGACACCTTCGGGTTGTGAGGTTAAGCGACTAAGCGTACACGGTGGATGCCTAGGCAGTCAGAGGCGATGAAGGGCGTGCTAATCTGCGATAAGCGCCGGGAAGGGGATATGACCCGCGAGACCCGGCGATACCCGAATGGGGAAACCCAGTGCAATCCGTTGCACTATCCTGACCTGAATTCATAGGGTCAGGAGGCGAACCGGGGGAACTGAAACATCTCAGTACCCCGAGGAAAAGAAATCAACCGAGATTCCCCCAGTAGCGGCGAGCGAACGGGGAGGAGCCCAGAACCAACATCAGTGTCAGCGTCAGGAGAACGGTCTGGAAAGGCCGGCAGTAAAGGGTGATAGCCCCGTATCTGAAGACGCTGGCAGTGTGAGTTCGATGAGTAGGGCGGGACACGTGGTATCCTGTCTGAATATGGGGGGACCATCCTCCAAGGCTAAATACTCCTGACTGACCGATAGTGAACCAGTACCGTGAGGGAAAGGCGAAAAGAACCCCGGCGAGGGGAGTGAAAGAGAACCTGAAACCGTGTACGTACAAGCAGTGGGAGCACCCTTTGGGGTGTGACTGCGTACCTTTTGTATAATGGGTCAGCGACTTATATTCTGTAGCAAGGTTAACCGTATAGGGGAGCCGCAGGGAAACCGAGTCTTAACTGGGCGTTAAGTTGCAGGGTATAGACCCGAAACCCGGTGATCTAGCCATGGGCAGGTTGAAGGTTGGGTAACACTAACTGGAGGACCGAACCGACTAATGTTGAAAAATTAGCGGATGACTTGTGGCTGGGGGTGAAAGGCCAATCAAACCGGGAGATAGCTGGTTCTCCCCGAAAGCTATTTAGGTAGCGCCTCGTGAATTCATCTTCGGGGGTAGAGCACTGTTTCGGCTAGGGGGTCATCCCGACTTACCAACCCGATGCAAACTGCGAATACCGAAGAATGTTATCACGGGAGACACACGGCGGGTGCTAACGTCCGTCGTGAAGAGGGAAACAACCCAGACCGCCAGCTAAGGTCCCCAAGTCATGGTTAAGTGGGAAACGAAGTGGGAAGGCTCAGACAGCCAGGATGTTGGCTTAGAAGCAGCCATCATTTAAAGAAAGCGTAATAGCTCACTGGTCGAGTCGGCCTGCGCGGAAGATGTAACGGGGCTAAACCATGCACCGAAGCTGCGGCAGCGACACGTAAGTGTGGTTGGGTAGGGGAGCGTTCTGTAAGCCGTTGAAGGTGGCCTGTGAGGGCTGCTGGAGGTATCAGAAGTGCGAATGCTGACATAAGTAACGATAATGCGGGTGAAAAACCCGCACGCCGGAAGACCAAGGGTTCCTGTCCAACGTTAATCGGGGCAGGGTGAGTCGACCCCTAAGGCGAGGCTGAAAAGCGTAGTCGATGGGAAACAGGTTAATATTCCTGTACTTGGTGTTACTGCGAAGGGGGGACGGAGAAGGCTATGTCATCCGGGCGACGGTCGTCCCGGTTTAAGCGTGTAGGTGGGCGGTCTTGGTAAATCCGGACGGCTGATAACACTGAGGCGTGATGACGAGGCACTACGGTGCTGAAGTGACAGATGCCCGGCTTCCAGGAAAAGCCTCTAAGCTCCAGGTAACATTGAATCGTACCCCAAACCGACACAGGTGGTCAGGTAGAGAATACTCAGGCGCTTGAGAGAACTCGGGTGAAGGAACTAGGCAAAATGGTGCCGTAACTTCGGGAGAAGGCACGCTGGCAGTAGGTGAAGAAACTTGCTTTCGGAGCCGAAGCCAGTCGCAGATACCAGCTGGCTGCAACTGTTTAATAAAAACACAGCACTGTGCAAACACGAAAGTGGACGTATACGGTGTGACGCCTGCCCGGTGCTGGAAGGTTAATTGATGGGGTTATCCGTAAGGAGAAGCTCTTGATCGAAGCCCCAGTAAACGGCGGCCGTAACTATAACGGTCCTAAGGTAGCGAAATTCCTTGTCGGGTAAGTTCCGACCTGCACGAATGGCGTAATGATGGCCAGGCTGTCTCCACCCGAGACTCAGTGAAATTGAACTCGCTGTGAAGATGCAGTGTACCCGCGGCAAGACGGAAAGACCCCGTGAACCTTTACTATAGCTTGACACTGAACACTGGTCCTTGATGTGTAGGATAGGTGGGAGGCTA